>JAZRNG010000197.1:0-13771 GCA_045648065.1 Acutalibacteraceae bacterium
TTTGGAGCTGCTAACCAGATTCGAACTGGTGACCTCATCCTTACCAAGGATGTGCTCTACCACCTGAGCCATAGCAGCACACCGCAACGCTGATTATAATATCATAATTAAGACTTAATGTCAAGAATATTTGATATTTAATTTGACATTGAAAGCAAAAGTGTTATAATTTTACTATAAATTCACAGGAAGTGATAATATGCTCTTGACGGTAGATATTGGAAATACTAACATAACTTTAGGAGTTTTCAAAGGTGATCAGTTACAATTTACTTCTAGGCTCGCAACTGATCGTAAACGTACGGGTGATCAGTACGCGGTTGAACTTCTGAATGTTTTTAAATTATACAACGCGGAAATCTCTCAGTTCAGTGGTACTATAATCAGCAGTGTTGTTCCCGAAGTAACCGGAGCACTTAAGTATGCTGTTGTAAGTGTCACAAAAAAAGAGCCTATGATCCTGAGTTCTGACATTGGCTCAGGGCTGAAAGTAATTAATAATATAAACGGCCAGATAGGTGCGGATATAGCAGCTGTAGCAGTAGCAGCGATTAATAAATATCCTCTACCCTGCTTCGTTCTTGATTTAGGTACTGCAACAAAGATAATTCTTGTGGACGAAACAGAGACGTTTGTCGGTTGTACCATTTCACCGGGTGTAGGTATTTCTTTATATGCACTCGCTTCGAGGACTTCAATGTTACCCGCAATCAATCTTGAAACACCATCTTCATCCATTGGAACCAACACAATAGATTGTATGAAATCAGGTATTGTTTTCGGTACTGCAGCTATGCTTGATGGTCTTACCGAACGTATGGAAAAAGACTTTGGTAAAACGGTTGTCTCTACAGTTGCAACTGGAGGCCTCTCAAAAGAAGTTGTTGCTAACTGTAGCCGAGATATTATTTATGACGAAAATCTCATTCTTGACGGTTTGAAACACATTTATGATATAAATAAATAAAAGGAGGCAATTGCCTCCTTTTATTATTTGCAGAAATTGTCAATGTAACGATTAATTGCTGCATCAATTACTTTAACAGCAGAATCTCTGTCACTGACCTCCTCAACGGCAGTTTCTTTATTCTCCAAATTCTTATATACAGAGAAGAAATGACGCATCTCATCGAAAATATGCTTCGGCAGCTGATCAATATTAGTATAATTGTTATAGTTTGGGTCGTTAAATGCTACGGCTATAATTTTTTCGTCATCACGACCGTTATCCATCATCGAAATCACACCAATAGGATAAGCTCTGACAAGGGTTAATGGTTCGAGAGCCTGAGAACAGATAAGAAGAACATCTAAAGGGTCTTCATCATCACCGTAAGTTCTGGGAATAAAACCGTAGTTTGCCGGATAATGTGTTGAAGTGTGCAGAATTCTATCGAGCATAAGGAATCCTGTTTCTTTATCAAGTTCATATTTTTTCTTACTACCTTTAGGGATTTCAACAACCATTATAAAATCATCAGGGTTGATTCTTTTGGGTGAAATATCGTGCCATATATTTGACATATTAACTCTCCTTTCGATATTCAGTTAACATTAAGTGTAGCGAGTCCACCATCAGAGGTTTCTTTGTATCTTTTTGATATATCAAGACCGGTTTGTTTCATTACTTCAATCGCTTCATCGAGTGAAATCTTTCTTGAATCGCTCAGAAAACTTGCGAGACTCACTGAGTTGATAGCTCTCATTGCAGCAACAGCATTTCTTTCTATACAAGGAATCTGAACAAGTCCGCAGATAGGATCACAGGTAAGTCCAAGATGGTGCTCAATAGCTATCTCAGCCGCATACTCTATTTTGTCCAGATCGAGCCTGAAAAGTTCACCGAGAGCTGCTGCTGCCATTGCACATGCACTTCCGATTTCAGCCTGGCATCCGCATTCACTTCCCGAAATCGATGCCTTAGTTTTTATAAGATTTCCGATTATTCCGCCTGTGGCAAGTGCACGAAGGATTTCAATATCAGAATATCCGCGTTTTAACTGCTGGTAATATAATACAGCAGGCATTACACCCGCAGAGCCACAAGTAGGTGCTGTCACTATCGTTTTTCCGTCAGCATTTTGTTCGCTGACGGAAAAAGCATACGAACAAACCTCTCGGTTTTCTCTTGTTTCAGCACTTTCATCTATATGCTGTTGGTGATATAAATGCTTTGCTCTTTTATGAACATTAAGCCCTCCGGGAAGAATTCCGTCAGAGTATAAGCCCTCTCGTATACTTTTTTTCATTTGATTCCATACTTCATCGAGATAAATCCAGATAGATGGCCCTTCTATCATCTCAACATATTGCCAAAGCCTGATATGATTGTCACGGCAATACTTTGAGATGTGTTTGTACGATGTGTCAGGATAGATATATTCAAGCTTTTCAGTCTGATAATTTTCTATCTCGATATCTCCTCCACCAACGCTGAGTACACGACGTTTATCAATTAAAACATCGTTCTTATAAGCAAATAAATCCATCGTATTGGGATGTGGTAATCCTGATTGAGTACAATTGAACTCTACATCACATTTTATAGGATCAAAAGTTTCAATGATAACCTTATCTGTACCATGACCAACACCAGTTTTGGAAAGAGATCCATAAAGAATCACTTTAAAACGGTCAGCTTCTTTATTAAGCTTCATAAAAATTTTACAAGCAGCTTCAGGTCCCATCGTATGAGAACTTGATGGTCCTTTGCCAATCTTATATAAATCACGAAGCGATTTCATACTGTCAGTTTTCTTTTCGACGGATACGTCAACAGTTTTGTCTGACGAAAAGAAATAGTCAACAGGAACATTGAAAAATACTGAAAGTTTAAATATGTTTTCAACTGATGGCATTGTGGTTGCATTTTCCCACTTTGAAACTGTTCGACTACTCACACCAATATTTTCACCGAGTTCATCTTGTGAAACACCGCTTTTCTTGCGTGCTTCAATGAGCATCTTGGCAAATTCGTTCAAGATCATACTCTCACCCCGAATATATTTTATTACACTTACAGGTAACTTTCAAGCGTTTTATCATAATTTTAATTTTGTATATAAGAAACCGACATCATTTGATGTCGGTTTGAATTATTTATTTATTATATTACGATCAATTATGACGCCAAGTCTTGTATCGAAGAAGTCTTTTTTTCGCTGTTCTTTTTTTGTAAGTTTTTTCTTTTTAGGAACAGGTTTTTTAAATCTTGACAGATCACCATCATCACAGATAAATGGCTGAGTAAGACATATGCCACCCTTACCTTTTAACTGTGCACGAACATAACAAGAAATACAATCAGATACATCACCGAGTCTGAGCTCAGAGGTAATCACACCATCTGAATCAATTGATTCAGTTTTTATATATTTGCCGTCAGCAATCCACTCAACACAAGAAGCGTTATCGCCTTTGATAATTATAGTTTGATTTTCATTATCGATTATAATGTCTTTAACACAAGGCCATGGACCATGACCGACAAAATCTTCGCCAAGTTCATTTTTAGCATAACGTGCTATAGAGAAAAACGCTCCGTTTTCCATAGCTGTTCGCAAATTTTTCATTGAAAACTCAGGGAGGATAAAATCCATAAATGCCGTATCAATCTCAGTAACTCTATGAGCATCACTGTTACTGAATCCCCATACGCATCTTTCACCTTCCGGTATCAGTCGCATAAGAAGCTCATCCCAAAGTATACGGTCACTTCTGTTAGGTTTATCATACATATTAAGTACTTCCATACCTACGCAAGAGTGATATCGTCTGAATAAATCGGCAAAAAACTCAATATTTGAAGGTACTTTTGCACAGTTAGGATCTTTATATGCCTGCAACCAGTCAGTCGGATGATTTATATGTGAAATACCACCGCTATTTTCAATTTTTCTGATCGGATTTTCATAGTCATTTTCTTTTCCGAATATACCTTCACAAGCATTATCGGTAAAATAACCATTTACATGATTTTTAACGAGTGTGAACATATTAGCTTCAATGGCATCAGGAACACAATTGAGACCACGCGGATTTGTCCTTAAGTTATTAAAAGTCTTGTGGTTTCCGGCAAGAATGTTACGATACTGCTTAGTTGTAGGGTGTTCTCTCTTTCCATGCCATAAGTTTTGAAAAAGGAATAAAGGGATGATTGTAGGATCTTTATCCCACTCCTTTCCAAGAATGCCGTGTTCAGCAAAAGCCAGAATATCGAAATCATTATCGTAAAAACCGTCAATCATTTCAGTCATGGTATCATTTGCATCACTGTAAGTCGAATGTGTATGTAAATTTGTTTTATAATGATTTTCAGGATTAGATATTAAGGAATGGATGTCGTTATAAGGGCTTATTATTTTAAATGTTCTTTTGCTTTCAGCTGACATAATTACACCTCACAAAAATTATATCTGGATTATATCATAACAGATTTTATCATGTCAATTAGTAATCAGCACCCTCATAAAGAAGGTGCTGAAAAATTATTTAGCTACAGGAACATTGATAATAAGATCTGTCAATGGGAAAGAACAACATGGATGAATACAACCAAACTTATAGTCAGCAAGGCGTCTGTATTCAAGATGCTTAGGTACATAAACTTTACCGGAAAGGAGGTGTGAATGACAGAAACCGCACTCACCACTGCGACAACGAGCAGGTGCAGCAATACCATTCTTTTCGAGAATCTGTAAAACAGAATCATTTGAAGAGCCTTTTACTACTCTGGTTTCGTCCTGAATGGTAACAGTAATACTTACAGTCTCAGGAACATCATTAGGATAATCTTCCTGTGTAGAAGGATTATGGAATTCGCCAAACATCTCATGTCGAATGTATTTTTTCTCAAGACCGAGCTTATCAAGCTCCTTATTAAGAAAATCATACATCTGCTGAGGTCCACAGATAAAGACAGAATATTCTGCATTTTCAGGTGCATATTTCTTAATAAGATCAGCAGTTATGAATCCTGATTCAAAGCCATCACCTGAGATATCGGTATCTTTATCGCTGAGAACATGAACAACTTTCACTTTCTCACATTTGTCAGCAATCATATCAAGCTCATCTTTAAACAGAATTGCATCTTTATTTCGGCTGCCATAGAGAAGAGTCATTTCAAAGTCCTCATCACCGTCTGCAATTGCATTAGCCATAGAAATAAATGGAGTTATGCCGCTTCCGCCGGCAATGCAAATTACTTTTCTGGCATCTCTTAACGGCTGATAGTCAAAGTGTCCTTCGGGTGCTGAAACTTCAACCTTTGTTCCTATGTCCCAATTATCGAGTATATAACGGGACATAAGTCCACCTTCTACAAGTTTGATTGTAAGTTCGTACTTGCCATTAAGCGCATCCTTCGGAGAAGAAGATATCGAATATGCTCTTGTAATATTCATACCCTCTACTGTGGCAAATACAGTCAGATACTTACCTGCAGAAAAGTAAGCAATATCATTTGTATTCTTTTCTTTGTCAGCTACAAGAGTATAGGTTTTACAATCTTCAGCTCTCTGTATAATTTCAGATACTACAAGATACTGACGTTTAGGATGAAGAGCACGAGCAAGTGTCATTGCATTATCAGAAAAATCAGGCAGTTTTGCTTCAGATGCATCAAAACGTGATTGACGGTCAGAGAGCATTGGTAAAAATTTTTTTGATTTAAGTGATTTAATATTTGCCATATTATTTGCCCTCCTTAATTTTCTTAATTACAATGCCGGCGGCCTTCTCGCCTGTATAATAGGCACATCCGTAACCGTCACCGCGCTCCTGAGAAGCACCACAGAAAAAGAAATTATCAAACGGTTGATCTTTCATATACTGAATTGTGCGAGGAAGCATACTATCCCACTTTTCAAGCATGTAACCGTAAGGTGTGCCGAGTGGTGTGTTAAGATAACGTGCAAATGTCGGAGGAAGTGCAATTTCAATCTCTTCAATATAGGGCTTAATTGAAATATTGAGAGCTTTTTCACAAGTCTCAATCATATTCTCTGCAACTTTTGTTTTAAACTTTTTGTAATCCTGAGGTTTTATATCCTTCATAACGTCACCGTACGTCATTGAAGTAAGGAAGAGTTGGCTTGTTCCTTCAGGAGTACAGTCTGGAATAATCTCATTGAGACAGTTGATAATGCAGTAACCGTTGAAATAATTCTTGCAAGACTCAAACTGCTTGTCAGAATCAGAATCAGGAGCAATAAAAATCGAATAATCCTTTATACCGAGTTCTTCCTGCGTTTTATTCATACCAAGATAAACTGTTGTAAGAGTAACAGCGGTTTTTCTGGCATTAAGCATTTTAAGCTGCATTTCCGGAATGTCATCTTCGTTGAATAGATCATTGAATACTGCATATGGGTAGGAGTTGCAGATGATGTATTTACCGTAGACTTCTTTCTCACCGTTAATTACTACACCTGCCGGCTTACCTTTTCGCATAATAACTTTTGTAACTTCAGAGTTGTACCAGATGTCGCCACCGTGCTCACGGATAACTTTATCAATCGAAAGACTCATTTCGTGGCTGCGAAGATGTGGGATACCTGTACCATTCTTGACATAACTGTGAAGAACACACATATAGTAAAGAAAGTCGAATTTAGAAGCAGGTACGCCCATATAGCACCAGTAAGTATTAAAGATATCCTGTGCCTTTTTGGGCATTCCGAGAGCATCGAGAGCTTCGGTCATATTGTGTGAAACCATTCGCATAATATCTGGAATATCCTTAAGAGAACCCGGCAATTTTGACGGATCATCAAGACATTCAAAAGCTTTGAACATACGCTCAGAAAGATCAAAAGCAGCGATACAGCTTTCGTATGAACCGGGAACGATTTCATCAAGCTTCCTTGCAAAGTTTTCAAAACCTACAGGCATACGTGCGTCAATTACTACTTCTACACCGTCTTCATTTATAAAGGTATCCGTATCACCTTCCTTAGCCGGCACAACCAGTCTGAAGGTGGAATCGTGTCTATACCAGTCTACATCAGCACCCCAATTATTGAACATCTGCTCGATATTACCTACTTCGACTTCAGAAGCACTTATACCTGCAAGTTCGTGCAAAGAAGGCTCGAATTCAAATCTTCCTCGGACGAATGAAGAAGCTGAACCGCCCGGAATATTATGGCGTTCAAGCAAAAGTGTCGAAAGACCTTCACGGGCACAGTTAACCGCAGCAGCAAGACCGCCATTTCCGGCACCGATAATAATTACATCGTATTGTTTGCTCATAACACAACTCCTTTTTCCTTTTTTGAATATTTTATCATATTGATCCAACACATTCAAGTAGATTATTATACTATAATTTCCTTAACGATTAATCCTTTTCCAGAATTGTATTTTTCACCGGATTTGTCATAAATTATATCATATTCTTTCCCAAGAACTTTAACACCTCTGAGTCGGAAATAATTCCAATCATCAGGGATCATCGGATTTACTATCATTTCATTATTAACTACATCTATTCCTACCAAGCCTGATATAACCAGGTCACAAAAAGTTGAATGATTATAGTCTTTTCCGCGCTCATATCCGCCCTTACCTATAAACCATCCCCAATTTTTCAGAAGTGTTCTGCTTGACCAATCACCGTTTCTGGGATCCATAACTTCATCTATCCACGGAATAGTTAAACCGTCATCGTTGGTTCTTGTATGCATCTTTGCGTATTGCTCAAGCAACTCATAAAACATTTTCTTGTATCTGTTATCATATGAATTACGAGCAACTCTGTTCAATGCTGTAAGTGTCTGCGACGTTGCAAACGGCCATATATATCCATTCCATAAACATTCATGTTTAGCCGGATAAAGAAACCTTTTTTCAGTCTGTTCTACGGTAGTAAGACCATATTTACTGTAAAAAGCATCAGTTGACATCAACAAATCAAAGCATGCTTCTCTGCCCTTTTCAGGTATGTCAAACATAAACGGAATATAACCTATCAGTTCACGAGGGCTACTACCCTTCTTGCCCACCGCTTTAACAGGGTCATCATTTTTATTATAATGATACGCACGATAAAACCCGTCTTCATAAAGATTATCGTTAATGAATTTTTTAAGATAATTATGTTTTTTCAGGTATCTTTCTTCTGCTTCGCTGTCACCGTAAATCTTCGAAAAAACAGAAAGTGCATAAGCGTCCGCACACATATAACTGTTGAGTGTAGGGCGAATTCCCTTTCTGACTTTAAGTTTTTCATCTGTTCCACTGACCGAATATTCCATTGCATCGTTACCGTCAACTGACCAAAAAGATCCGTTGGCAAGGCAATGCTTATCCTCCCATTTTTTATAATAGTGATCAAGTTTTTCTATAAAATCATGACCGAAATCATAGTCACCTCTGATAAGAGCATATTTATATGTCGCATCAATCAACCAACTGCTGTATTGGTGGCTCCTGCCTGATTCTGACAAGAAAAACCTGATATAACTTTTTAAGTATTTATCAGCATTCCTGAGCCATCTGCCTTCATAAATATGGTGACCGACAGCAGCATTAATAGTGTTGTGCTTTCCGCTCCATAAAACCTTCGGTAAGAATTCTGTTATCACAACACCGTCTTTAGTCGTTTTAATATGTTTTCTGTAAGTCCAGAATCGAAAATAATATGTTTTTTCTATGTCATGGTCAGGGCATTCAAAAACAGGAACCTCCCGCATCATCCATTCATACACGTGATCGTTATCAATATCATTTTTTATAAACTCTTCGTCATAACGATTAAATTCATCTACATAACGTCTGATAATATCCATAATAAACCTCAAATTAATTATTATGATAAAATTATACACTCAAATTAAATTTAAACAAGATATTTTTTCGATAATAAAAAAAGAACCCGGAATCATCAGAATCCGAGCTCAACTGGTGCGGATAACAGGACTTGAACCTGCACGCTTTCGCACCAGATCCTAAATCTGGCGTGTCTGCCAATTCCACCATATCCGCTTTTGCCGTTTAATTATAACATAAGATAGTTAAAAGTCAATAAACTAACTACTTTTAATTTTCTTCAATGCACCTTTTTCAAGTCTGCTAACTTGCGCCTGAGAAATTCCGACTTCATTAGCCACTTCTGTCTGTGTTTTTCCAAGCATAAAACGAAGATTCAATATCCTTTTTTCTCTTTCGGAAAGAGCACGTATCGCATCGCAAAGTAAAATCTCATCCATCCAACTGTCTGCGGTATTTCTGTCACCTATCTGATCCATTACATATATAGCCTCACCACCGTCGTTGTACACAGGTTCATATAATGAAACAGGATCAACGATTGCTTCAAGAGAAATCACAACCGTCTCCTTTTTCATATCAAGTTCTCTTGCAATTTCTTCGATTGTTGGTTCTCTGTTGAGTTCATTAGAAAGCCTTTCTCTGACCTGAATCGCTTTATATGCTGTATCTCTCATTGATCGGCTTACTCTTACCGAATTATTATCTCTCAGATATCTGCGTACCTCTCCGATAATCATCGGAACAGCGTACGTTGAGAATCTGACACCGAGATTTATATCAAAATTATCTATAGCTTTTATAAGACCGATACAGCCAACCTGAAAAAGATCATCAAGCGGTTCACCTCTCGTAGTAAATCTCTGGATAACACTCAGAACAAGCTTCAGATTGCCGTTTATCAGTTTTTCCCTTGCTAAAGTATCACCTTTTTCTGTCTTTTTCAGTAGTTCGATTTTTTCTGACTCTTTCAAAACTTTTAGTTTTGATGTGTCCACTCCGCAAATAACAACTTTATTATATGACATCCAAGAAACCTCCCTATGGTAAAATTTTGACCATAAGGAGGTTTAGTTATACATTCAAATAATTAGATTTTAGTCAGCAAAAATTCTGTCAAGCCAAGCTAAACACATAGGAATCCATGTTTTAGTATCTTTGACAAAATCACGACGCTCAGGAATAGTTACCACATCGGTAGATGTCGAAAAACCGTGACCACCCTGTGAATAAATATGCATTTCATAGGAAACTTTGTTAGAAGTAAGAGCCTTTACATATTCAATTGAGTTTTCTATAGGCACGATATCATCATCAGCTGCTGACGCAATGAATGTAGGCGGAGTCTGCGGTGTGACATATTTCTCTAGACCCGGAATCGGGTTAGCAAGTATTTTTCCGATATCTTCAAGGATACACGGATATCCGAGGATACAGGCGTTGGGTTTAATATCACTCATAGTACACAGTGCAGCAGCAAGATGTCCGCCTGCAGAAAATCCGCACACAGCAATCTTATCAGGATCAGTGTGCCATTCAGCAGACTTGTTTCTGATCAACGTCAAAGTTTCAACAGCGTCATTGAGCGGTGTGGGAAAAGCTGAATATTCCTTAAGCGAATATCTGAGGATAAAAACATTATAGCCCTTTGCCATAAATTCAAAAGCAATCGGTTCAGCTTCACGATCAGAACAATAACTGTACCCACCACCGGGTAAAACAAGAATTCCGGGTTTTACCTTCATATTTGGCATCTCGTCTGATATGTCAGGAATATATGCTGTCATAGTAACATTGCGTTCATCGCTGAGTATAATTCTTTCAATTTTCATAATTACTCCTCAAATTCATTAATATCATGGTATGTCTTAAAGACGTAGCCGTTTTCTTCGAGTTCTTTCATATTTTTAAGATAGTAACCTATGCCGTTGATTACACAATTCTTAGGATCTTCAGCGCATTTAGTGCGGATCCCCAACTTTGATTCGATATATTCATCAATGCCTCTGAGCAACGCTCCGCCACCTGTCAGAACAATACCGTTAGTTGAAATATCAGCATTAAGCTCCGGTGGGGTATTCTGCAAAAGCAGGCGTATTTCATCTACAATTGTATCTAAATTATCTTTCAAAGCATAGTAAACATCAGAAGATGTAATTTCTACAGTCAATGGAAGCTTAGTTACGCAGTCTTTTCCAACGGCACGAACTGCAAGTTCAGCATCAAGAATTTTAGCAGCACCAACTTGAATTTTAACATTTTCAGCTGTAACCTTACCTATCACTAAACCTTTTTTCTCTTTAATATATCTGCAGACAGAATCATCAAAGCTGTTACCAGCTATGTTAACAGAAGCTGATAAAGCAACTAAACCTCCTGAAATTACAGCTATATCAGTTGTTCCTCCACCGATATCAACTATCAATGTTCCTCTGAACTCTTTACCAATTTTCGCACCAACGGCAGCTACAAGTGACTCTTCGATTACACATGCTCTTGCAGCACCTGAACTTGTTGCCAAATCGAGAATGGTTCTTTTATCAAGCTCAGAAACGTTTGAAGGAACACTTACTATTACATTAGGTTTAAAAATCTGTGTACCACACAATTTTTGTATATAAAAACTGAGTATATGCTGCACAGCGTCATAATTATATACGGTACCGTTTCTGATCGGTTCGATTACTGTAAGCGAATCCGGTGAGCGACCAATCATTTTATATGCTTCAGTACCGATAGCTTTAATTTTTTGATTAAAAGTATCATACGCTATCACCGAAGGCTCATTAATCCGTATGCCTTTACCGTCGACGTAAGCTACCACATTTGATGTGCCGAGATCAAAACCTATTTTTGTTCCGAGCAAGTTGTTCCCTCCTTTAAATATTTTTCTTTTACTTCTTTATTACCTAAAGCGGCTGTAAGACAATATACAGCTGCAGCACCGTGAAGATATAACATTTTACTGCATTCATTCAATGTAGCTCCGGATGTTTTGACATCGTCGATCAGCAAAATTGTTTTACCCTCAACAACGAATTCGGGATTAATATCATATACACCAAGAAGGTTACCGAATCTTTCAGCTATATTAGTGCATTTGTGCTGAGTTTCTGTATTATATAATTTAAGAATTAAATTGTCACCAAAAGTGATCGAAGATAATTGAGATATTCTTTTAGCAAGCAATTTGCCCTGATTATATCCGCGCTTTCGTTCATGCTTTTTATCCATAGGGATATATGTAACGTAATCAAACTCGATATCTGAATACTCCTTGATCATAATCTGATACATCAGTGAACCAAAGACTATTGCATTACGACGTTCATCCTGAAATTTGAGAGCATGCACACTATCACGAACACTTCCTACATAATACAACGGTGCAATTATGCCGTCATAGAAGAAGCCGTGTCTTTTTTTACAAGAACAATCCGATTCAGATGAACCGCAGAAATGACATATCTCTCCGCTAATCCATGGTAGTTCTTTCTTACACTTTGAGCATATATCATCAAAAGGAGCAGTTACTTCTCCGCAGAAAATACATCTGTTTGGAAAAAATAACGACAGAACATATTCAAAAATATCGTTCAATAAAGTTTTATTCTTCATCATCAAAACTATACTCCGAGCACAAAAACTCTTTCAAAGCAGAATAACGTTTAGTTTTACTGTTATTTTCAGTCATTTTTCTTACAACATCCTCACTGCCTACAAGAATCATTATTTTCTTTGCACGTGTTACAGCAGTATATAGCAGATTTCTATAACACAGATTCGGAACAACAGAAAAAACCGGCATTACTACTGCATTGAATTCATTGCCCTGACTTTTATGAACAGTCATAGCATAAGCGTGTTCAATTTCGTTAAGCCCTTCAATTGAATACAGAGCTATTCTGTTATCATCAAAGCAGATTTTTAAAGTAGACGATATTTTATCAATGTTAGTAATTATACCGATATCTCCGTTAAAAACTCCGGTACCTTCTCCATCGGCTCGTGTCCATATTATATCATAATTATTTTTAATCTGCATAACCTTATCGCCTTCACGAAAGGTTTTTCCGGCTGCGGTTACTTCTTTTTTATTTTTATCGGGAGGATTAATCACTGCTTGCAGAGCTTTATTCAAAGCTATAGAACCAGTTTCGCCCTTTCGCGACGGACAAAGAACCTGAATATCATTGACATCGGAAAAACCATAAGCTTTAGGCAAACGGGATGTGCATAAATCAACCACCGTAGATGCAACACTGCTATTGGTTGTTCTTTTTATAAAGAAAAAATCATTATCTTTAGAAGTTAAATCAGGCATAATACCATTGACAATACTATGTGCATTAGTCACAATGCGGCTTTTCTGTGCTTGTCTGAAAACTTTATCAAGTTCAACAACCGGTAATTCCCCTGAATTTATCAGATCATGTAAAACATTTCCGGCACCGACAGCAGGTAATTGATTTGAATCTCCAACCATTACAATTCTGCAACCGAGTGGTAAGGCGTTCATAAGGTGCGCAAAAAGAACAATATCCACCATAGATAATTCATCAATTACAAGCACATCTGCTTTCAAAGGATTTCTCAAATTACGTGAAAAATACGGCTGATCGTTCTTGTCCCACTCGACCTCAAGAAGTCTGTGAATTGTCTTAGCTTCTTTGCCGGTAATTTCGCTCAGTCTTTTAGCTGCACGACCTGTAGGTGCAGCTAATAAAACATCAAGATTCTGAGACTCAAACAACTTAATTATACCGTTCAGAGTAGTAGTTTTACCTGTTCCGGGACCACCGGTAAGGATGAGAATTCCCTTCTCAACAGCGGTTATGATAGCCTTTTTCTGCTTATCATCATAAATTATACATTCATTACGTTCTATGTTTTCAATGTCCTGCATTAAAGTAGGTTTGCCTACAGGCGGAAATCTTAGAAAAATTTTAATTCTTTCAGAAACCGTATCTTCTGCTAAAAAGATATGTGGTAAGAAGAC
>JAZRNG010000198.1:0-2569 GCA_045648065.1 Acutalibacteraceae bacterium
AAAAGTGATGAAAGCTCCATAAATTCATCACCGCTGAGTACCCTTGCGTTTTTGAGTATGCCCCATGCACGGAAAACTCTGTCCTCTTCAATGGGGTTTTCGATAAGTTTTTCTGATGCAGCTCTCTCCTGTGCAACGAGCTGAAGCGTGATAGACTGAAGGTTATTGAGTGCAGCCTCTTCTGAGATACCGAGAGTTATCTGATTGCTGAGCTGATAAATATCTCCTTTGGGACTGCTGCCCTCACCGTAAGCACCGCGTATAACAAGACCGAGCTTTGATACAGTAGAAGCAAGCTTACCTATCTGTCCGCAACGTGTAAGTGCAGGCAGGTGAAGCATAACCGATGCTCTCATAGCGGTACCGAGATTTGTCGGGCACTGTGTGAGATAACCGATTCTGTCATCATAAGCATAGTTGAGTTTTGAAGAAATGATATTATCAATCTTATCTGCGACGCTGTATGCCTCTTTGAGTGCAAGACCTGCCATCATTACCTGCAGACGGACGTGGTCTTCCTCGCAAAGCATTATGCTCACAGCCTCATCATCTGTAAGAAGTAACGCTCTGCCTGCTCTGTCTGATGCAAATTCGGGGCTGATGAGATGTCTTTCCGCAAGAGACACTGACTGTGCTCTTGTGAAATCCTTCATCCATGTGTAGCCGAATCCCCAGCTGTCGTCAGAGAGGATAGCATCTTTGATCTCTTCGCAGACCTTTTCCTTACCCTTGACGGTAAGACGGCACGGGAAGGGATAGTCCTCGATGTTTCTTGCAAGACGGACACGTGTGCTGATTACAATATCGCCCTGCTCGCCGTTTTCAACGTACCACTTATTCATTCTTGCCCGCCTCCATTTCTTTTATTCTGTCACGAAGAACAGCCGCCTGTTCAAAATTCTGCTCTTCGATAGCTTTCTGCAAATCTTCCTTCATTTTTGCAACCGGATTTATCTTCGGTTCACTTTTCACATCGATAGGTACCATCGCCTGCTTGCCCGTGTGTTTGATTTTACCGTGTATTCTCTGCAAAGAAGGCAGAAGCTTGTCATAAAACTTTCTGTAACAGTCTGCACAGCCTATTCTGCCACTTTTCGCAATGTCTGAGAATGTGTAACCGCACTTGGGACACTTTTCCTCTCTGCCCGCAACCGGTAAAGAAAGGCTTTCACCTAACAGACCGCCAAAGAATCCGTCTAAATTAAATCCGAAGCCTGAAAACATATCACCGTAGCCGAGATGCTCTGCGCAAGAAACACAAAGATGGCTTTCCGCAGTTTCACCGTTCACAACACGTTTGATATGAGTTGTCGCTTCATTTTTTCCGCAATTCTGACACAACATATAAAATCATCCTTTCACGTTTAATAGCATTTGTTTGAAAATTGTCGCGCGTACCCTGTCGCGCACCTGAGGTTCAAGCTCACGGTAGCACTTATCGCTGACCGCAGAGAGAATCAGCCTTGAAGCTTCTGCTGATATTATATTCTGATAGTTGAGATTATAGATATGGGCTCTGCAGGTTGCTTCATCAATGCTGTTACCCACGGTATTCACGACGTGCATCAGCATTGTGCCCTTATCATATTTTATACGGGCAATGCGGATATAACCTCCGCCGCCACGTCTGCTTTCCACGATATAACCCTGTTCAGGGGTGAAACGTGACGATATGACGTAATTTATCTGACTTGGAACACAGCCGAGAGTCTGCGCAAGCTCGTTTCGCTGAATTTCTGTTTCGCCTGCCTCCTGCATCATCTCAAGAATCATCTGTGCGATGACGTTACTCATACTCATATCATCAACTCCTTTCGTTTTTTGACTTTGACTTTCTTTGACCTTCTGTCATAATTATAGACCTTCTTTGACCTTTCGTCAAAAGTCAGAAAAGGTCAAATTCCATTTTCAATACCCTGATTTCATAACTAAACAACCTATTTTCTCGTTTTTTCTTCATTTTTTAAGTTATTTCTTTAATTTGCTCACTTTTGACAAAAAAATCCGTGACACTTTCGTATCACGGATTTTAAAATCTGACTTTAATTATTTTACCTTTACCACTACAGTATGTTTGCCGGGCTTTGTTTTAAGTGTAAGCTCATTATTTTTAAATGTGCCCTTTCTCTCTTTTCCGTCAACAGTTACCTTTTCGACCTCGAACGGAGTACCGATTACTGTTTCACCGCAATCATCCTCACCCTGAGTAAAGCTGAGTGTAAACTCTTTGTTTTCGAGATCATAGTGATACTTATCAATAGCACCCGAAACAGCCTTCGGGAACGGACGGCGGTACACCTTCATAAGACGGTTTTCAAAGAAGCCCGGAATGTATGCCCAATATGTATGGCTCCAATGATAACCTTCAAACACCTCAAAGAGATGCTGGATGTGCGGAAGCCACTCGTCAGTTTCGTCACCGAAGCTGCCCCACTCACCTACGATTACGGGAACATCAAGTCTGTTCTGACTGTTTCTGTGTTCACCGAAGATACCGCCAACTCTGCCGTTATGTGCAAACTTGTATGACGGAGTGTCAACCATAAGATCATATGCATGAGGGGCAAAA
>JAZRNG010000199.1:0-14391 GCA_045648065.1 Acutalibacteraceae bacterium
CAGCGTTATCTTGACAACCAGATCCGTGAGGTTTTCGGTCTTGAAGGAACGCCAACAAAGATGCTTATCCGCGAAAGAGAGTCTAAATACGATAAATAAGCGTAAATTGATTTTCTCTGTTAAAATGATGTGAAAATAAATACGGTGCAGGAATATTATAAAAAAGGGACTATTTTAGTCCCTTTTTTTCTTGCTATTTTTTGCGCAATATGTTACACTAATATGAATAAAATTAAGGTGGTGTAGTATGATTATTCTTGGAATAGACCCCGGGTATGCGATAGTGGGTTACGGTATCCTTGAATACAGCAATAACCACTTTACAATCATTCACTACGGTGCGGTCACAACCCCTGCAGGTATGCCTTTTAATCGCAGATTGCAGATTATTTACGACGAGCTTGATGTGCTTATTTCGAAATATAAACCTGATGTGATGGCGATCGAAAAGCTGTTTTACAACACAAATGCAAAAACAGTTATCGATGTTGCACAGGCGAGGGGCGTTATAGTCCTTGCAGCACAGAAGCACGGCCTTGAAATTGCCGAATACACACCGCTTCAGGTCAAGCAGAGTGTTGTAGGTTACGGCAGAGCAGAGAAAAAGCAGGTTCAGGAAATGATGAGGATAATGCTTAAGCTCGACAAAGTGCCTAAGCCTGACGATACAGCTGATGCTCTTGCGATGGCTATCTGCCATGCACACACAAGCGGTTCTTTGGTCGGCAAGTTGAAGAAATATTATTAAGAGGTGAAAAGCGATGATATATTCATTAACAGGTGAAATAGTAGCCGTTGACACGAACGGCTTTGCAATTCAGACCGGCGGAGTTGCTTTTTTCTGCTTTTCAACTATGAATACATTACAGAAAGTCGGCATGAAAGGTTCAAAGGCGACAGTTTTTACTTATATGAATGTTCGAGAGGATGCGATTGAACTTTACGGTTTTCACACCTCAAATGAGCTTGATGCATTCAAACAGCTTATAACTGTTTCCGGTGTTGGCCCCAAAGCTGCACTTGCGATTCTTTCTGTTATGACCCCTGATCAGCTCGCTCTGAATATTGCTTCAGGCGATGCAAAGGCTATCACTAAGGCACAGGGTGTCGGCACGAAAATTGCACAACGAATAGTGCTTGAGCTTAAAAATAAATTCTCAACAGATCTTACTCAGGAGCAGACGGATATGGTTGCGGCAATTCAGTCAGCAGACACTTCTGCAGATTTGTCAGAAGCAATCGAAGCTCTCATTCAGCTCGGTTACAGCCGTTCGGAAGCTGCTGCTGCAGTCAGTAAGCTGGATAAATCTCTATCTGTCGAGGATATGATACGACTTGCTCTGAAGTCGTTGATTTAAGGAGGTATTCACGTGGACGAAATGGATTACGAAAACAGAATAGTTGCTCCCGAATACCTTGATATGGACTCTGATGTTGAGCGTCAGCTCCGTCCGAGAACAATTGACGAATACATCGGTCAGTCAAAGGCGAAGGAAAATCTTTCAATTTATATCGAAGCGGCAAAGCACAGAGGCGAACCTCTTGATCACGTTTTACTTTATGGTCCTCCGGGTCTCGGTAAAACAACACTTGCAGGTATCATAGCCAATGAAATGGGCGTAAACTTCCGTGTTACATCAGGTCCTGCAATTGAAAAACCTAAGGATCTTGCGGCTTTGCTTACAAATCTTAATGAAGGTGACGTCCTGTTCATCGATGAAATTCACCGTATGAACAGAAGTGTTGAAGAAGTTCTTTATCCCGCAATGGAGGATAATGCACTCGATATAATTATCGGTCAGGGACCATCGGCAAGAAGCATCAGAATCGATCTGCCACATTTCACACTTGTCGGTGCTACAACGAGAGCGGGACAGCTCAGTGCACCGCTTCGAGACCGTTTCGGAGTTGTACTTCGTCTTGAACTTTATACTCCCGAAGAGCTTTCAAGCATAGTAAAACGAAGTGCGGGAATTTTAAAAATAGATATTGACGAAGACGGCGCTTATCAGATCGCATCGCGTTCGAGAGGTACACCGCGAATTGCAAACAGACTTCTTAAAAGAGCACGTGACTTCGCACAGGTACTTGCAGACGGTATCATTACGGGTGAAAGTGCAGACCTTGCACTAAACCGTCTTGAGGTTGACCCGCTCGGACTTGACTCGATAGACAGACTTCTTCTCACTTCAATGATAAGAAATTATAACGGAGGTCCGGTCGGTCTTGAGACGATAGCCGCAGCAATCGGCGAGGAAGCAATAACAATAGAGGACGTATGTGAGCCTTATCTTATGCAGATAGGTTTCTTATCACGAACACCGCGAGGCAGAATGGTAACACCTGCGGCTTACAAGCATTTAGGTTTGCCGATGCCCGCACAGACAGGTGCAAATAATAATCCGATCCCACTTGCAGAACAACAAAAACTTGATTTATAAGGAGATTTGTTATGGGCAGATTATTCGGAACAGACGGTGCAAGAGGTGTTGCAAACTCTGAGCTTACTTGTGAGCTTGCAATGCAGATAGGACGTGCGGCGGCGATGGTTCTCATCGACGAAAATAAAAAAAGACCGAGAGTTATGATCGGTATGGATACGAGAATTTCATCAAATATGCTTTGCTCTGCGATTACGGCAGGACTTTGTTCTGTCGGTGCGGATGTAATGCATCTGGGAGTTCTTCCTACTCCTGCGGTTGCGTTTCTGGTAAAAAAGTACGAATATGACGCAGCGGTTATGATTACCGCTTCTCATAATCCTTGTGAATATAACGGAATTAAGATTTTTCAGGCTGACGGATACAAGCTTCCCGATGAGCTTGAAGAAAAAATAGAATCAATTATCCTTGACGGTGTAACTGTTCCGCCGATAAAAGTCGGTGCAGATGTCGGCAGAATCCGCACCTCGGAAATGCCTGCTTTTGATTACACACGTCATCTTATGTCGACTGTTGAAGGCATTGATTTTTCAGGATACAGAGTTGCACTTGACTGTGCAAACGGTGCGGCAAGTGTAACTGCACCCGATCTTTTTACTGAACTCGGAATTGACAGTCACATAAAATCATCCATTCCTAACGGAATAAACATCAACCGTGAGTGCGGATCAACCTCTCTTACGGGATTACAGCATTTTGTTGAAGAATATAAATGTGATGTCGGCTTTGCCTTTGACGGTGATGCTGACAGAATGCTTGCCGTTGACGAAAACGGCGATATCGTAGATGGCGATAAGATTATTGCAATCTGTGCAAAGGATATGAAAGAGCGGGGCGTACTTGATAACGATACAGCCGTTGTTACTGTTATGAGTAATATGGGATTTTTTGAATTCTGTAAAAATAACGGTATCAAAGCTGAAACGACTAAGGTCGGTGACAGATACGTTCTTGAAAATATGAAGGAAAATAATTATAAAATCGGCGGTGAGCAGTCAGGTCACGTTATTTTCTTTGACTACGCTTCAACAGGCGACGGTCAGCTTACTGCGCTTCAGCTTCTCGCTGTTATGAAGCGAACAGGTAAAAAGCTTTCCGAGCTTGCCGCAGAAATGAATGTTTTTCCGCAGGTGCTTATTAATGTACGTGTTTCTCAGATGGGTAAGGCACGTTATAATAACGATATAGAAATTAAAAAGGCGATTGAAAGTGCAGAGCATGAGCTTGGTGACAGCGGAAGGGTGCTTGTCCGTGTTTCTGGTACAGAACCTCTTGTGAGAGTTATGCTTGAAGGAAAGGACGAAGCAAAAATTAAAATCCTTGCTGAAGAAATTGCCGAAGTTGTAAGAGAAAGATTGATTTAAAAGTTTTTAACGGAGGATGTCAAAATGAGAATTGCCGACGGTTGGAAAGATTATGAATTGCTTGACTGTTCTGAGGGAGAAAGGCTCGAACGTTGGGGTAATGTTATACTCATTCGTCCTGACCCTCAGGTAATATGGCATACACCAAAAAAACATCCTATGTGGAAAAATGCCCACGCACGTTATCACCGTTCATCAACGGGCGGCGGACGCTGGGAAGTGCTAAAAAAGACTCCTGATGCGTGGCGTATCAATTATGGTGAACTGAGCTTCAATGTCAAAACAATGGGATTCAAGCACACAGGTCTTTTTCCCGAGCAGGCTGTAAACTGGGATTATACATCTCAGCTTATAAAAGATGCAGGCAGACCTGTTAAGGTGCTTAACCTCTTTTCGTACACGGGAGGTGCAACGGTCGCTTGCCTGAATGCAGGTGCTCAGGTAGTTCACGTTGATGCTTCAAAAGGTATGGTAGCGTGGGCGAAGGAAAATGCTGTCGCTTCGGGTGTAAGCGATAAACCCGTAAGATGGATTGTAGACGATTGTATTAAGTTCGTTCAGCGTGAAATCCGCAGAGGCAATAAATACGATATACTCATTATGGATCCTCCGTCATACGGAAGAGGTCCGGGCGGTGAAGTCTGGAAGCTTGAGGACGAGATTTATAATTTTGTAGAGCTTTGCTCTCAGGTGCTTTCGGACGATCCTATAATGGTGCTTATAAACTCATACACTACAGGTCTTTCACCTGCAGTAATGGAATATATCTTAGGTTCAGTGATTTCACCGAAATTCGGTGGTCAGCTGTCCTGCAGTGAAATTGGTTTGCCTGTTTCGCAGACGGGGATGGTACTTCCCTGCGGAGCATCGGCAATCTGGCAGAGGTAATTTATGGAAGATAAAGTTATCATAAAATTTGATAACGTTTCGTTTGCATACAAGGCAGATGAAGGTGAAACGGCCGCCACCGGAGTTGTGGACGGCTTTAGCCTCGATGTGCCTGAAGGACAGTTCCTCGCTGTTTTGGGTCATAACGGATGCGGCAAGTCTACTATCGCAAAGCTTATGAACGGTATCCTTGTGCCTGATTCGGGCAAGGTTACTGTCGACGGAATCGACACTTCTGAGGATGATAAGGTGATCGACGTAAGAAAAACCGTCGGCATGGTTTTTCAGAATCCCGATAATCAGATCGTGGCAACTATTGTCGAGGACGATGTCGCTTTCGGACCTGAAAATCTTGGTGTCGATCCGAAAGAAATCCGTAACCGTGTTGACGATGCACTAAAGGCTGTGGGAATGTATGAGTTCCGCGGACGTGAGCCGCACCGTCTTTCAGGCGGTCAGAAGCAAAGAGTCGCAATCGCAGGCGTGCTTGCAATGAATACAAAGTGCGTTGTTATGGATGAACCTACGGCTATGCTTGACCCTCACGGCAGACAGGAAGTTATGGATACTATCCGTATGCTCAATAAAGAACGCGGTATCACGGTAATTCTCATTACTCACTATATGGATGAGGCTGTAAAGGCTGACCGTGTGGTGGTTATGGATAAGGGCAGAATCGTTCTTGACGGTGAGCCTAAAAAAGTTTTCAGGAATGTTGAAAAATTAAAGGCTCTGGGTCTTGATGTGCCTCAGGCGACGGAACTTGCCTACAGATTGAAAAAGGCAGGTTGCCCGATTGCAGATGATATCCTTGATGAAGAAGAGTGTGCATCTGCTATTCTCAGAGTGTTGGAGGTGAAGTGATGCCGATTCTTTCGATGAAAGGCGTTACTCATCTTTACAATAAAGGAACGCCGAGCCAGTCAAAGGCTATTGATAATATAAATCTTGACATAGAAGAGGGAGAGCTTGTGGGAATCATCGGACACACAGGCTCAGGTAAGAGTACCCTCGTTCAGCATTTCAACGGAATTCTGAAGCCTGAAAGCGGTAAGATTTTCGTTGACGGTAAGGATATATGGAGTAGTAAGAAAGCGACACGTGAAGCTCGTTTCAAGGTCGGTCTTTGCTTCCAGTATCCAGAGTATCAGCTTTTTGAAGAAACTGTATATAAAGATATTTCATTTGGTCCTAAGAATATGGGACTGAATGAAGAAGAGATTCAGAAGAGAGTTTTACTCGCCGCTGAGTATGTAGGTCTCCCGACGGAGCTTCTTGAGAAGTCACCTTTTGACCTTTCAGGCGGTGAAAAACGCAGAGCGGCTATAGCAGGTGTCATCGCTATGCAGCCGAAGGTCCTCATACTTGACGAGCCGACTGCAGGTCTTGACCCTAAGGGCAGAGATACTATCCTTGATATGATCAGGTCATACCGTGAAAAGACGGGCAGCACAGTACTGCTTGTATCTCACAGTATGGAGGATGTTGCGAAAATTGCTACAAAGGTTCTTGTTATGAACGATGCACACATAGAAATGTACGGTACCGTTGATGAGGTTTATTCACATAGTGAAGAGCTTCGTAATATCGGTCTTAACGTGCCTCAGGTTTCGAGAATTTTTGAGATTTTAAATAAAAAAGGAATGAATATCGGATCAGCCTATACTGTCGAAAAAGCAGCTGAATGCATCCTGTCTGCGGGAGGTGTGTCTGTATGATTAAAGATATAACTATCGGACAGTATTTTAACGGCAAATCTTTATTGCACAGACTCGATGCGAGGATGAAAATAATTCTCACGGTTGTTTTTATCGTGTCTATCTTCCTTTGTCAGAATTTCTGGTCGCTCGGTCTTATGGTTTTGTTTACATTACTGACTGTAGTGATTTCAAGAGTGCCTTTGAAAATGGTACTCAAAAGCATAAAGCCGATTGCGATAATTGTTACGTTTACTTCGCTTATAAATATTTTTTATGTCAGGGGCGGTACGCCGCTTGTGGAGTGGAGGTTTATCCACATCACTACAAACGGAGTGTTTACCGCATTGTTTATGGCGACGAGAATCGTCTGCCTTGTGGTTATCAGCTCAATGCTTACTTATACAACCACGCCGACAATGCTTACGGATGCGATTGAAAAGTTGCTTTCTCCGCTGAAAATCTTTAAAATTCCGGTTTCAACCCTTGCTATGATGATGACACTTGCTCTTAGATTCATCCCGACGCTTGTGGACGAAATCGACCGCATAACAAACGCACAGAAGGCGAGAGGCGCAAACCTCGATGACGGAAATTTTCTGCAGAGGATAAAGGCTCTTGTACCTATAATAGTTCCTCTTTTTGTTTCGTCTATCAGACGTGCGGTTGAACTTGCAGATGCTATGGATTGCCGCTGTTATACAGGTGGACCGGGAAGGACGAGAATGAAGCAGATGAAGCTTCATTTGCGCGATTTTGCTTCGTTTTTTGTGGTACTTGTTATTATTGCAGGTATTATCGTACTGAATTATTATTTCGGGGCGGTGCTTGTCAAGTGAGAAATCTGCTTTTAAGATTAATGTATGATGGCACGGCTTACCATGGTTGGCAGGTACAGCCTAACGGAATAACCGTTCAGGAAACTCTTCAGGATGCCGTTGAAAAGATATTGGGAAAACGTGAAAACGTGACAGGCTGCAGCAGGACGGATGCGGGTGTTCATGCTAATGATTTCTGCTGCAATATCAGAACGGAACACCCGATCGAATGTTACCGTCTTGTAGGTGCATTGAATGCAGTTTTGCCGGATGACATATGCGTAAAAAGTGCTGAAGAAGTTTCGGCGGATTTTCACGCGAGGTATAACTGCACTTCAAAGCAATATGTTTATAAAGTATGGAATACCAACTATAAGAATCCTTTTCTTGCCAATAAAGTGTGGCATTATAAAAATAAACTCGATGAAAAGTTTCTTAACGAACAGGCTCAGTCTTTTGTGGGGACTTACGATTTCAAAGCATTCTGCTCTTCGGGCAGCAGCGTTGAAGATACCGTAAGGACGGTTAAATCTTTCAGTGTTGAACGAAAAGGGGACGAGGTTCTGTTTTTTGTAGAAGCTGACGGTTTTCTTTACAACATGGTAAGAATTATGGTCGGTTCGTTAATAGAAATTTCAGAAAATAAAATAGAAAAAGACAAACTTCTTGATATAATTATATCCGGGGACAGAAATCTTGCTGGCAGGACAGCTCCGCCGCAGGGTCTGTACCTTAACAAAGTGAGATATGGGGAGGATTGACGTGGAAGAAAAAAGCAAAAAGAAAATCAATATTCGTTTTAGCAGAAAGACTAAACTGACAGTTTCAGTTTTATTTGTTCTGACAGCTATTCTCCTGATTGTTTTCACAGCGGCACAGGATCTCGGCAATATGACCATAAATACGATGGTTGCGGATGTGAAGGCGTACTTTATGAGTCTTGGGGCAGGTGACGGTTATCCGTACGACATAGATGCAGTAAGCGTGAGAGGTATGAAGATAAATAACTCTAATATTTACCTGCTCATGGATGATAAAACTACTACCCTTAACTCTACAGCTAAAGAAATCATGCCTCAGTCCCATACTTATTCATCTCCTGCTATGAAGTCGAAGAACTCACGGTTTATAATTTATGACCTTGATTCAAACCGCTTCAGAATTCAGCAGAACACAGAGATAACCCATGAAGGTGAAGCAGCAGGCAGGATAATGGCGGCAGCCATAGGTAAGTCGGGTAACTATGCTCTCGGCACTTACGGTGACAGTGTTCAGTCGGTGCTTACGGTTTACAGTAAAAAGAATGAAGCAATTTTTGTATGGAACTTCAAGTCGGAGAGAATAGTGGATATCGCTCTTTCGGACAACGGAAAGTTTGCAGCAGTGGCTACTGTAGATGCACTAAATGGTGAGATAAACTCAAAGCTTTATGTTTTTGATTTCAAATCGGAGGAGTACGTTTCGTGCTTTGATTATAAGGGTACGACTCTCGTCAGGGTCGATTATGTGAAAAGTACGGATATAGTAGCGGTAGGAGATAATCTTCGCTCGTATATAAAGAAAAATACTAAAAAGCAGGATGACCAGTCTTTCGGCTCAGATCAGCTCCGGAATTATTCTCTTACAGATACAGGCAGAAATACTCTCGTTGTATCCCGTTACGGAAGCACCGCACTTTCAAATATGAAGGTTTATTCTAAGAAAAACGCTGAGCAGTTCAGCCTTGACTTTGAAAAAGAGGTAAAATGGGCTGACAGCGATGATAAATATACAGCAGTTCTTTTTGAAAATGAAGTGAAGACCTTCAACAAAAAGGGCGATGAACTTGCAACGCAGACTTTTACGGGTGAGCCGATAAGAGTAGCTGTTGACGGAAAAAAGATCTATGTACTGACTACGGCAGGTCTTCAGTGCTTAAAGACGAGAGGAGAGTAGATCAGAGTAAATATGACAGAGTATATTATTGATATAATTCTCGTGGCAATTCTTGTAGTAATGACAGCAATATATTTTAAAAAAGGTTTTGCAAAAACTATTCTGAAATTTGCTGCTTTTTTCCTGTCGATTATATTTTCAAGAGCGATTTCGGATACGATAACGGAATGGACGATTGAAAATACAAGTCTTTTTACGGGTACTGAACGATACATAACCAAACTCATTATTACGGTTATTACCTTCGTTGTAGTTGCAGCGTTGATGAATGCTTTGGTAAAGCTTGTCAATAAGTTTTTCAAAGTACCGGTTCTCAAGCAGGCAAATCAGATCTTGGGTGGTCTGCTTGGTGCTTTGTGCGGCGGTATCATCGTTACCGTTCTTTGCTTTGCTTTGCAGATTTCAGCTCATGTGGTGTACAAGACGGAGTTTGCCTCTGCAGTTGAAAGCTCTAAAATCGTTCAGCTTGTTTTGTCGGATAAAAAGGTTGAGGAACAGATAGCTTCTTTTAAAGTTTTGGAGGAATAAATTATGTTTAAGGATTTATTTAAAAATTGGAATACGATTCCGAACTGGATTTCATTTGCAAGAATTATCATGGTACCGATTTTTGCAGTACTTTTCCTTAATGATAAGATAGTATGGTCTGTTGTAGTACTTGCTCTTTCAGGTCTTTCTGATCTGGTTGACGGTAAGATCGCACGCAGATTCAATCAGGTAAGTGACCTTGGTAAGGTGCTTGACCCTGTCGCAGATAAGCTCACACAGATAACAATAGCGGTACTTCTTTATCTTAATTTCAGCAGTGCTGAAAATGAACTTATCAAGACGTTCAGCTGGATTTTCCTTGTGTTTATCATCAAGGAGTTTGTAATGGTTGCTTTTGGCGGATTTATGATTGCGATCGGTCTTCGTCCGTCAGCAGCAGAGATTTACGGAAAGCTTTCCACTGTAGCTTTCTATGTAGTTATGATTCTGCTTTTCGCATTTGCTCCGGAAGTCGGTGCATTCAGACGGTATTGGGTAATTCCTGACACTCTTCTTGTGATTCTTGTAGCAGCGACAGCGGTACTTTGTGTAATTGCATTTGTAAGCTACTTACCGACGACATACAAGCAGTTCAAAGAAAAGTATTTTAAAAAGAAGTAAGCAAAAAGTTTAGGAGAAAATTATGAAACAAATTATGTGCAGTAAATGCGGCATAAGACCTGCCGTGATCTTTATGACCCGTATGGACGGGGATAAGAGCTCAAAGCAGGAAGGCTTGTGTCTTAAATGTGCCATGGAGTCTACAGGTCCCATCAAGCAGATGATGGAAAATATGGGTATTACCGAGGATGACTACGAAGCAATGAGCGAACAGTTCGGTGCTATGATGGGTATGGGTGATAACGGTGAAGGTTTTGAACCCGGCGGTGTACCTACATTTCCGTTTATGCAGAACTTTATGGCAAAGTCAGAAGATGATGGTTCAGAGTATACAGATGTAGAAGATGACGATGAGCCTAAGGATAAAAAGGGAAAGAAACACGGTAAGAAAAAGGGAGAGAACAATCAGAAAAAGAGAAAGTTCCTTCCTCTCTACTGTACAAACCTTACTCAGAAAGCAAAGGATGGCAAGATTGACAGAATCATCGGCAGAGATAACGAAATCTACCGTACGATTCAGATTCTTTGCCGCCGTTCAAAAAATAATCCCTGCCTTATCGGTGAACCCGGTGTAGGTAAAACAGCTATTGCAGAGGGTCTTGCTCTCAGGATCGCAAGTGGTGACGTTCCTGCAAAGCTTGCAAACAAGGAGATCCATCTTCTTGACCTTACTTCTCTTGTTGCGGGCACTCAGTTCCGCGGACAGTTTGAAGGCAGAGTTAAAGGACTTGTCGAGGAAGTAAAGTCAGAGGGCAATATCATCCTCTTCATCGATGAAGTTCACAATCTTGTCGGCACAGGCGGTGACTCTGAGGGTGCGATGAACGCAGCGAATATCCTTAAACCTGCTCTTTCGAGAGGCGAGGTTCAGATCATCGGTGCTACTACATTTACAGAGTACAGAAAGTACATCGAAAAGGATGCTGCTCTTGAAAGAAGACTTCAGCCTGTCAAGGTTGAAGAACCTTCAATCGAAGACACATACAATATGCTCGTAGGAATCAAGAGCTATTACGAAAACTATCACAAGGTGCAGATAAGCGATAACCTTGTGCATACAGCGGTTACGCTTTCAGAAAGATTCATCAATGACCGTTTCCCTCCCGATAAAGCAATCGACCTTCTCGATGAAGCTTGCACCTGTGCAAACCTTCGCAATAAAAATATAAGCGAATATGAGCTTAAGCTCAATGAAAAGGCCGATCTCATTATCCGTGAGCAGGAGCTTATGGAAAATACGGAAGAGCCTGACTACGAAGCTATCGCAAAGGTCAAGTCAGAGATCATGCAGTGCGAAGCAAGGATCAATCAGCTTATTCCTTTGGTTGAAAATTCACCTGTTACGGAAGAAGACCTTGCACGTGTTATTCAACTCTGGACAGGCATCCCTGCACAGAAGATTGTTGAAAGTGACCTTCGCAGACTTGCAGACCTTGACAAGAAACTCAAGTCAAAGATTATCGGTCAGGACGAAGCTGTTGATGTCGTTTCAATGGCGATCCGTCGTGGCAGAATTCAGATAAGCCCTCGTCGCAGACCGTGATCGTTTATCTTTGTAGGACCCACAGGTGTTGGTAAGACCGAGCTTGTAAAGCAGCTTGCAAATGAGCTTTTCGACACTCCTGAAACTCTCATCCGCCTTGATATGTCAGAGTTTATGGAGAAGCACTCTGTTTCAAGAATTATCGGTTCACCTCCGGGTTATGTTGGTTACGATGAAGCAGGTCAGCTTACAGAGAAAGTCCGCCGTAAGCCTTATTCAGTTCTTCTTTTCGACGAGATTGAAAAGGCTCATCCCGATGTTATGAATATCCTTCTGCAGATTCTCGATGAAGGCAAAATCAACGACGCTCAGGGTAGAACGGTCAGCTTTGAAAATACGGTAATCGTAATGACTTCAAATGCAGGCAGCAGCCGCGGTGAGGGTGCTCTCGGATTTGCAAAGACAAAGGGCGATGCAAGTAAAGACAGAGCGATGAAAGCTCTCAAAGAGTTCCTTCGTCCCGAATTTATCGGTAGAGTTGATGAAATCGTAGTATTCAATGACCTTGACGAAGAAGCATTCAAGAAAATTGCAGTTCTTATGCTCGATGAGTTCAAAGGACCGATGCAGGATAAGGCAATCAGCTTCACTTACACAGATGAAGCAGTCAGCTTCCTTGCAAAGAAATCAGTCGGCGGCTCACGTGGTGCACGTGATCTCCGCAACGAAATCCGTCGCAGAGTAGAGGATAAGATTGCTACAAAAATCATCGACAGTATCGACAATCCCGTAACATCAATTACGGTTGACGTCGAGGAAGATGAAATAGTGCTTAAATAAATTGAAACAGTTATCCTTCGGGATAACTGTTTTTATATTGCAAAAAAGACGCTGAAATGCTATAATCAAGTAAATGTGTACTCATTAAACTTTAAGGGTGATTTTGTGAAAAGCTTTTTACTTAAAATATGGAATGGTTTATATGACCTGAAAGTAAAATTAATTGGCTTTTTCTGGATGGTTTTTGACTTCTTCTATTCACGTATAAATAAAAAGCCTGAGGTAGCAACGGTTGAAGAAACGATCGACGCTATCGCAAAAAACAATTACTCGATTGCCCGTTACGGTGACGGTGAAATAAAGCTTGTTGCAGGCAGGGATATTTCTTTTCAGAAAGCGACACCGTTCGCTGTAGATAAATTGCGTGAAGTCTTGTCAAGTGATGTTGACGGTATGCTCGTCGGTATAGCTGACATATTTGGTGACAGAAGCCGTTACAATGAAAAAGCGAACGATTATTGGAAAAAGCATCTTCACAGGTTCAGAAAAGTCTGGTACAGATATCTTATAAAAGGAAAAAAATATTATAATGCTTCAATGACCAGACAGTACATAGCTTTGAATGACCGTTCTCAGGGTGTTGGAATTTATAACAGTATGAAAAAAATCTGGGAAGGCAAGAAAGTTGTGTTCATTGAGGGTGAAAAGAGCAGAATGGGTGTAGGTAACGATTTGTTTGACGGTGCTGCATCGATAAAACGAATCATAGGACCTGCAACTCAGGCTTTTTCGAAATATGATGAAATTCTTAATGAAGCTTTAAAACAGGAAAAAGATGTGCTGTTTCTTATTGCGCTCGGTCCTGCTGCTACAGGTCTGGCTTATGACTTGCACATGAAAGGCTATCAGGCGGTCGATATAGGCCATGTTGATGTGGAGTATGAGTGGCTGATTATGGGTGCTGAAAAGAAAACTGCGCTCAAAAATAAAATGGTTTTCGAAGCAGCAGGCGATTCAAGCATTGAAGAATGCCATGATGAAAAATATGAGTCAGAGATAATAGCGAAGTTTATTTAATGAGGTAATCGGAATGTCGATGAAGGATTTGATCATCAGACTTAAAATGATGATTTTTAGTATTATAGGTTTACCCAAAAGATTTTTGAAAAATATAAAAAGGAATATCACTATTACTAAAAACAATAAAAGCAAAAAAACACGGACTCAACCGCAAATTTTCCTTATAGGCACTCCTGAGTACGGCAATCTCGGTGACCAGATAATAGCTGTTTCGGAGCTTGAGTGGCTCAGAACTTATTATCCTGATTATGAGATAAAAGAGTTCACGCACGAAAAGCTTATGCAGGATAAGGACTGCAGAATGCTTCTTTCGAAGATCAATAATAATGACCTTATATTCCTTCAGGGCGGGGGAAATCTCAACGATCTGTATCTGAACTGTGAGGGAATACGAAGAAAAGTTATATCATCTTGTCCTGAAAATAAAATCGTACTTTTTCAGCAGTCGATATTTTTTACTGAAACTGAAAAAGGCGAGAAAGTCAAGTCTGAAACCTGCTCTGTTTATAACGGACATAAAAACTTCACCGTCATAACAAGGGAAAATAAAAGCTACGAATTTGCAAAAGAAATTTTTAAACCGTTGAATGTTCTCTTGTATCCTGATATGGCAACATATCTTTTCGGAAGACTGAAGTCTGAAACAAACATCGAAAGAAACGGTATTATAACCTGCCTCAGAGATGACGATGAGAAGTTCTATTCTGATGAGATGATTGAAAATATGATAGCTTCACTCGGCAGTGAGCATCTTAT
>JAZRNG010000200.1:0-15745 GCA_045648065.1 Acutalibacteraceae bacterium
CTTCTTGCAAACGTTTGCGGCGACGATATTCCTGAAGAATTTTGGAGACGATTCTACAACATCGGTTCAGGTGAAGAGTACAGAATCACTAACTACGAGTTTGAAGAGCTTCTCCTCGGAACACTCGGTCTTGGTTCACCCAAGAAGCTCTTTGACCCGCACTGGTTCACAACACGTAACTTCCACGGTCAGTGGTACTACGACGGTGATGAGCTTGAGAAGTACTGTCACTTCCGTGCTAATATCCCCGTTAAGCAGTATTTCAAGAGCATGATGAACAAGGTTGAAGGCTACTACAAGCTCGCATTCCTTGCTAAGCCGATCGCTCCCATCCTCAAGAATCTCTGGATGAAGAAGATCGCACAGACTCCTGAGTACGGTACAATCTGGTGGGTTGAAAACAAGGTTGACGTAAGAATCAAGGCTTACTACGGCAGCATGGAAGAATACAATGCTATCCCCAGAACATGGGATAAGTTCAATATCATCATCCCGTCAAAGAAGAAGACTGCAAGCGACGTTCTCCTTCTTGACCACGGTTATGACGAGACAAAGGATTTCAATTCACTCACACTTGAAGACCTTCAGAAGGCTGCTGAGTTCAGAGGCGGTAAGTGCCTTGCAACTGAAATCGTTGATATGTACACACCCGTTAAGTGGGTAAGTGCTCGCGGTAACGAATTCGAAATGACTCCGAACCTCGTTCTTCGTGGTGGTCACTGGTGTCCGGAAGAGCTTCCGTGGCCCTGGGACTACGATACAGAAGCAAGAATCAACCCGTTCTTTGCACAGGTTTGGGATCGCAAGGATGAAAACAACGTTTACGGTCCCGAAATCTTCGATAACTTTAAGGAGAAGGTTACACAGTAATGAAAGTATTTATGATTGGCGGCACAGGCCTCCTCGGCTGCGAAGCTGCAAGAATCTTTATTGAAAGAGGACACGAGGTTAAGAGTGTTGCTCTTCCTCCCCTTCCCGAAGGAGCTCCGATTCCTCCTGAGATGGATATCGAGTTCTGCAATATTTACGAAAAGAGCGACGAAGAAATCAAGGCTATGCTTGAAGGCTATGATTCATTCATCTTCGCTGCAGGTATCGACGAAAGAGTTGAGTTCCCTGCTCCTGTTTATGATGCATACTACAAGTATAACATCGCTCCTCTCAAGAGAATTCTTCCCCTTTGTAAGGAAGTTGGTATGAAGAACGCAGTTATCCTCGGTTCATACTTCTCATTCCTTCACAAAAACTATCCTGAACTCAAGGCTACTGAGAAGCATCCGTACATCAGAAGCCGTATCGAGCAGGAAGAAGTTGCTTTCTCATTTGCTGACGAAAACTTTGACGTAGCTGTTCTTGAGCTTCCGTACATTTTCGGTACTCAGCCGGGCAGAAAGCCTGTTTGGGTTATCCTCATCGAGCAGATCAAGATGATGGATAAGCTTCCGTTCACAATGTATCCGGGCGGCGGTACAGCAATGCTTACAGTTCGCCAGGTTGGTGAAGTTATCGTTGGTGCTGCTGAGAAGTCAAAGGGCGCTAAGGCATGGCCTATCAGCATGTACAATATGACATGGAAAGAGTTCCTTAAAATCGTTTACGCTGCAAGAGGCATGGGCGAAAACCGTAAGGTTATCAGCGTTGCTCCCTGGATGATGCGTATGGGTCTCGGCAAGGTTAAAAAGGAATACGCTGAAAAAGGCATTGAAAGTGGTATCGATGTTGACGGACTTGCAGATATTATGGCAATCAACCTCTTCATGGATACAAAGTACAGCCGTGAGCTCGGCGCAACAGACGACGATATCAAGGCTGCAATCTTCGACTCAATCAAGGTAAGCCAGGCTGTTTATGACGGCAAGGTTGAACTTCTTGGTATGAAGGGCGAATAATTGAACACATAAAAATTAAGGCTGTCTCTCACGAGACAGCCTTTCATTTATTTAATTCACAGATTAACCTACTGAAAGCTTATGCTACAATTAAAATAAAAATCTCATAACCGTAGCAAATTGCACTCCTATATGCTATAATCAACTCAGGTGATTATTATGTTAAACATTACATTTGTCTGCACAGGGAATACCTGCAGGAGTGCAATGGCTGAAGCTCTTTTCAAAAAAATACTCGCTGAAAGAGGAATCACGGATATTTCCTGCCGAAGCTGCGGTCTTGCGGCTTTCACGGGAGATTCGGCTTCTCCTCAGGCTGTCGAAGTCTGTGCCGAAAGAGGTATTGATCTTTCAACCCACAGAGCGACTGTTTTCAGTCAGTACGTGCTTGATGAAACTGACGTTATGATATGTATGACACAAGGGCACAAATCAGCTGTTATGAAAATCAACCCTGAATTCAGGATCATTGTACCTGACGGCGGTGTGCCTGATCCCTACGGCGGAAGCGTTGAAGTCTACCGTGAATGTGCCGATGCACTCGAATCTTTCCTCGAAAAATTTCTCGACAGTATCACAATGGAAATCGTACCTATGAAGGACGAACACATCGAAGAAATCGCAGAAATAGAGAAGCTCTCTTTCTCCGTACCGTGGAGCGAAAACGGACTCAGAGCAGAGCTCACAAACGAAACAGCTCATTTTCTGTCGGCTGTTTCAGAAAAAAAAGTACTCGGCTACATCGGGGTTCATGAAATCTGTGGTGAAGCTTACATCACAAACGTCGCCGTACTCCCCTCTTACAGACGTCTTGGCATCGGTGAGACGCTGATTGATGCCGCAACACACGCCGCAAAGGAGAGAAATTGCGAATTTATCTCGCTCGAAGTGAGGATAAGTAATATTCCTGCTATTGAACTTTACAAAAAAGAGGGTTATAATATCGTAGGTCAGCGGAAGAATTTTTATTCCAATCCGACTGAAGATGCTTATATAATGACCAGAGTTTTAAAGGACTGTGATACAGAATGAAAATTTTATCAATAGAATCGTCTTGTGACGAAACAGCGGCAGCCGTTGTTGAAGACGGCAGAAAGGTGCTTTCAAGCATCGTTGCTTCTCAGGTAGAAGAACATAAAATCTACGGCGGTGTCGTGCCTGAAATAGCATCGCGAAGACACGTCGAAGCTATCTCGGGTGTAGTTCAGGCCGCACTTGAAGAATCAGGCTGTACGCTGAAGGACATCGATGCCGTCGCAGTTACTCACGCACCCGGACTCATAGGTGCATTACTCGTAGGTGTCAACTACGCTAAAGGCATCACGCTCGGTTCAGGTCTTCCTCTCGTACCCGTACATCACCTTCGTTCACACATCGCTTCGAATTACATCACACATCCCGACCTGAAGCCACCGTTTATGTGTCTCGTAGTTTCAGGCGGACACAGCCACCTTGTTGAAGTTAAGGATTACACAGATTTCAAGGTAATCGGATACACACACGATGATGCCGCAGGCGAAGCGATGGATAAGGCAGCACGTGCGATGGGACTCCCCTATCCCGGTGGACTCAACCTTGACCGTGTAGCAAAAGACGGTGACAGTACAGCTTACAAAATGCCGCATCCCCGTGTAGACGGTGCGCCGTATGATTTCAGCTTTTCAGGACTTAAAACTGCGGTTCTTAATACAATTAACATAGCCAAGCAGAAGGGTGAGGAAATAAATGTACCCGATCTCGGTGCTTCATACATCAAGGCTGTCGTTGACTGTCTGACAGAAAACACTGAGAAAGCCGCACTTGACCTCGGTTACAAGAAAATCGTACTCGCAGGCGGTGTCTCCGCAAACTCAGTTTTAAGACGTGAAATGACTGCTCTTTGCGAAAAACATGGCTGGGAGCTTTTCGCACCCGAGCTTAAATACTGCGGTGACAATGCCGCAATGGTCGGCGCTCAGGGTTACTACGAATTCATAAGCGGTAACACAGCTGACCTTTCACTCAATGCCTGTGCAAGTATGAGCATTGAAGAAACATAAGTAAAAGATTAATCCGCAACACGTAATCGAAACTACGTGCTGCGGATTTTTTATTTTATCTCATCCAGATTAATACCCTTTGTTTCCTTGACTTTCGCAGTAAACATTACTGCAGCAGATGTGACTGCAACAACCGATATTGCAAGGCATACCCACCATATCGGGAATTTTATCATACCGAGCACCGCCGCACCGTATCCGACGACAAGTCCGATAATAACAAGCAGACCCTCTGCACCTACGACCGAAGCTCTGATATCTGTCGGCACTTTTTCAGTCATCATAACATTCATATAGTCTCTGCCTATCCAGTATGAGCCCTGGTAAAGACCTGCAAACGAGCCTATCAGATACGGATTCCAGCCGAGGAGAATACCTGCAACGAAAAGACAATATCCTATGACACAGGTCGCTGAAAAGCCTGTTACCGTTGCCTTTCTGCCAAGCTTATCAGCAATGAAGCCTGATGTAAATGTAATAGCCGCATAGATTACAGGCACCATAAAAAGAGCCTTCGTGATTGCTGATGTACTCATTCCGACCTTATGCATTGAAGATTCAAAATAGAGTGCAATTGCGGGCATTGCCGAATCAAAAATGATGTGCGAAATAATAAGATTCTTTGTGTCCTTGTTTGAGAAAATATATTTCACACCATTGAAAACACCTGACTGATTACGCTGAGCTTCTTTCTGCTGTTTTTTTAGCAATTTTTCAGCCTGTCTTTCCTCAAACGGACGTGAAAGATATTCAATCCTTTCACCGATGAAAACCTTTGTATCTTTTGCAAAAAGTATAACGAGAAGCACTGCAATAAAACCAAGCACAGCAGGAACAAGGAAAATGTCGCGCCATCTTGTCGGATCATCGCCCATAAGCATATCACGGAGTGTCGGAATAAGAACAACACCTAAGATACCAAAGCTTTTAAGGAAGCTGTAAATCTTCGCACGGTGCTTATCGGGTGCCTCTTCAAGTATGTAAATAATCTGAATATCGTGCCCCATAAAGAAGCTGATTACCGCAAAGCCTACAAGAAACATTATATAACTCGTTGAAAGATGAATTATCATAAGACCTGCGGCCATACCGAGCGTCGAGAGAACAAATAGTGGTTTTCTTCCCCACTTGTCTGCAAGAGCCTTGTAAAACGGAGTAATAATTCCTAAGACATAGGTAAACACACCAATGGTTGAATGAAGTGCAAGTCCCTCCTGAAACCCGTACTTTTTACCCATAAAAGGATTATTTACAAAAAATTCGGTTATAAACGAAGACTGAACAGTAACGGTCAGATTGCTTGTTACCTCGTCAAGAATGTTAACTATCGCAATAAGAAGAAGCAACACAAGGAAATAACCCTTGTATGTGCCCTTCGCTCTTACTCTTTGCAATTTTGAAAGCTGTTTGGTTTCGCTTGATTTTATTTTTTCGGTTTTCATACATTACACCTCTTAGAAAAGATTATATATCAGATCCACAATATTTACAATATATTTAAATCATATTTGTCGTGTTCTAATCTTATCTGCTTATTCATAGGATTTATCTGAGGTGATGTGAATGGAAAAAGAAGTTTTACCTGAGAAAAACACTCAGAAAAAAGAAAAATCCAAACGTTCCGTTGAAAAAGTAAATGCTGTGATAATTGTTCAGATTGCAGTTTGTGCATTTTTTATATTGCTGGTCTTTGCTGTCGGTAAGTTCAGTCCATCTTCATTTGAATTTCTGAAAAACGAATACAACAGAATTATGTCAGACGATATGACTCCTAAAGAACTCTTCGACTCTGCAAAAGATAAGGCTGAAGATGTTATGAGTAACGTAACGCTTCCCGAAAGTAATCCTCAGGCTGAACCGACCGCTGAATCGGACGGCAAGGGTGGTGAAGATGCAACAAACGGAAAAACAGTCGTTGCAGTTATGTCCGATCTGAGTCAGAATGAGGAAATAGTGACACCTCTTCACGGCAGAATCACTTCACGTTACGGATACCGTACAAATCCCATTTCAGGTAAATACGGTCTTCACACAGGTCTTGACATAGCTGCTGACAAAGGTACCGCCATAGTAGCCGCTTACAACGGTGTGATAAAAGAAACAGGATACGGTGATAAAAAAGGTAATTTCATTCTTATGGAACATCCTGACGGGACACAGACACTTTACTGTCACTGTTCTGAATTGCTCGTAGAGGAAGGAACCGTGATCCGTGCAGGTGAAGCTATAGCCCTCGTCGGCAGCACGGGATGGAGCACGGGACCGCATCTCCACTTTGAAATACACTCTGACGGATACTCCGTCGACCCGCTTGATTACCTTGAAGAAAAAGACGGTCGGTTATGAAATTCACCTTTCACAGAGTTTCAATCAGAATCAGCTTCTGGTTCGTCGCTGTTATCACTGTTATGCTGACACTTTTCCCCGAAACTCAGGCTTTTTACTGCTTTCTTTTCTGCATCATACACGAATGCGGTCATCTTATCGCTATGCTCATAACGGGCAGAAAAATCACATCCTTGCAGTTCGGATATTTCGGAATAAAAATCTGTACGGACAATCATTTTATCCCTCCTATAAAGGAAGCATTTATCGCCGTCGGTGGTCCTGTGATGAACCTTGTCACAGCTTCCGTTCTATTTCCTGCGGGACAGAATGACCTCGCACTGATGAACCTTGCTCTCGCTTTCTTCAACCTTCTCCCTGTTAGTGTCCTTGACGGTGGGCATCTGCTTGCAGCTCTCTTCCCTGAAAGTAAAGCAGTTAAAGCGTTGAGCATCGCAACCTGCATACTTCTCTTTTTATGCGGTGTCATAACCGCTGTATATTCAAAGAAAAATTTCACACTGCTGATTGTTTCGCTTTATCTTATAACAGGTATAGCAGGGCAAAAAGATTAACGCAGCTTTGCTCAGGAGCACAGCTGCGTTTTATCATTTAAGATTATACTTTTTGATTATACCGGGATGAAAATGAGTATCTGTAAAGAAACGAAGACTGAGATAAATGAATTCGAACAGGCACTTCACTCCGTTCGTGAAGGAGAGGAAAGAAAGTCGCCGTAAAAGCGTTGTTATATGCTTTATAAGTAAATCGTAGCTTTTTGCGTCTTTTCCGTAATCTTTCCTGAAAACAGCGTTCCAAAGATAATATGACTGAATGACGTTGAGCTCTTTCTGTCTGATTTTCGAAAGATTATCTGTCTTAGAGATGAAGAAATCAATCTTCTTATAATCCTTAAGCTTTCTTACGGGATTTTTAACAAGTCCGTCAGCAATCGCCTTTTTACTCATCTGAGTTTTTGGTGAAATGCAATACTGAAGAAAGGAGCATTGAGTAGCCTTAATCCTGTTTGCGAGATTTATGGTTTCTCTTATCTGATCTTCGGTTTCTCCCGGAAGACCTATGATAAAGTTTGCAAGAGAAATAATTCCGAGCTTGTCGCATATTTCAAATGTAGGCTCTATCTTGTCATAAGGAATGCCTTTTTTCATTATAGCAAGCTGTTCTTTACTTCCGCTTTCAATGCCGAAATCAACCCATCTGCACCCACACTCATAGCAGCGTCTGAATTCCTCTTCTCCAAGAATACCTATACGTGTCTGGAATCCCCAGAAAAATTCAAGACCTGATTTTTCAAAAGCGTCACAGACTTCATATAACTGTTCTTTGTTTTTAAAACAAAGTTCGTCACAAAAATAAAGTCCGTCAACCCCATACTCTCTGACCAGCAATTCAGTTTCTTTCATAAAATGCTCAAGCGCACGTCTTCTGTATGTACATCTGTGTGTAATCTGATTAACACAAAAAGTACACTTCGAGGGACAGCCTTTTGAAAGATAGACATATACAAGCTTTTCACAACCGTAAAGATACTGAAAATACTTTTCCACATCGACAAGAGAGTAATCAAGAATCGGAAGCTGAGTCAGATCTATGTACTCTCTGTCAGGAGTCATAACGGCTTTACCGTTTTCGTCACGGTATGCAATACCTTTTATTTTTCTGAAATCGTTTCCGTTCTCAAGTGTCTGCATGATTTCAAGCCAGGTCGCCTCACCCTCACAGAAACTCAGGTAGTCCACATCGGATCCGTCAAAAACGATCTGAGGATCACAAACATCGCAGAAAGTACCGCCCCACACGATGGGAACACCTTTTTTATGAAGCTTTTTTGTTACATCGACAGCTCCGTCAATATGCTTTACAGATGCGAGCGAAATACCGACAATATCAGGTTTAAATTCGTCAAAAACCTTTTCAATATTAACGTGAGAAACTGACAGATCACAAATTTTTACATCATAACCGTTCTCTTTAAGATAAGTGCCTATGGAAATAAGACCCAACGGAAGTGAAACTGCATGAATCAGATCGCAGTTATAAGGCATCACAAATAAGACCTTCACATTTCTCACTCCTTTCATTATAACGTTATTATAACTTTTTAAAAAAAATTGTCAATTAAATAAAATATACAGTATACCGAAAATTACCGGCTGATGCACCATATATATTTCGAGCGAATGTCTGCCGACAAACTCCAACGGTCGACAGGAAAACGAAGAAAGAATTCCTAATATGTTCTTTTTCTTAAGAAGAGAAAAAATGAAATATCCTGTAAAGAATAAAAACAGCCAAGGAAAAAGCGGTACATAGTCAGCAGAAAAGAAATCTTCCGGAGGAAAGCCAAAAAACGCAGTTACAGTATTGACATAAAGAAAATCAGGCAGAGTAAACAGTTCGAAACCACCTATTCCTATTACACCCTTTGTAACTTTATAAGTCAGAATAAAAAGAAGAAAGCTGATCGTGACTCCTGCTGACGGATGAATCTTATTAAACCCCTTTTCAAGAGGTATAGTTATAAGCATAGAGGCACCTATCAGACTCAGCACACCGTGAAGAACGATACTCTCAGGCATAGCCAAAGCGGTAACTGCTGTCAGCACCAATGAGCAGACTATGACAACCATACCTCGTCTGAGTTTTTTTCTGCCCATCTGCAGACAGAATCCTGAGATCAGAATAAAACTCCAGCATATACTCTGCTGAAAAATCATTCCTGCTTCGTTTCTGAACCAAGAAATTGACACATCAAAAAGGTAAACGAGATCCCACATCGTATGGTAAATAATCATCATAATCACGGCAATTCCGCGGAGAGTGTCAGGAACCGTATATCTTGGCTTCTTAATCTTTTGCATCGTACCAGCTCTTACCCGAATGAACATCAGCTGTAAGTCTGACATTCATCTGTGTTGCATTTTCCATTTCTTCCTTTACGATCGTGCAAACCTTTTCCGCTTCTGCCTCAGGCGCTTCTACGATCAGTTCGTCGTGTACCTGCATGATAAGACGTGCTTTGAGATTTTCCGCCTTCATTCTTTCATAAACTTTAATCATCGCAATTTTGATGATATCCGCTGCAGTACCCTGAATAGGCATATTTCTTGCGACTCTCTCACCGAACTGACGGAGCATTGCGTTTGAAGCCGTCAGCTCCGGAAGATAACGTCTTCTGCCGAAAAGTGTACTGACATAACCGTCATTTTTCGCCTGTGCGATAACCTTCTGCATATAAGCATCTACACCTGCGAATTTATGAAGATATCCCTTGATGTACTTGTCCGCCTCAGCTCTCGTTACACCGATATCCTTTGCAAGAGAAAACGCACCGATACCGTAAACTATGCCGAAATTGACAGCCTTCGCTCTGGTTCTCATAAGTGGGGTGACAGCTTGTGTCGGCATATTGAATACCTGCGAAGCTGTAATGGTATGAATGTCATCACCCTCGTTGAAGGCTGAGAGCATACGCTCGTCGTCAGCAATATGAGCAAGTACACGAAGCTCAATCTGAGAATAGTCAGCATCGACAAGAACACAACCTTCTTTTGCGACAAAGAATTTTCTGAGTTCTCTGCCGATTTCACTTCTGACAGGAATATTCTGAAGATTAGGTTCTGTTGATGAAATTCTTCCCGTACGTGTTTCGGTCTGATTGAGAGTAGAATGTATTCTTCCGTCAGGTGCAACACATTTTTTGAGACCATCACAGTATGTCGACTTGAGCTTTGCAAGAGTTCTGTACTCAAGCACGAGTGCAACTATAGGATAATCAGGTGCCAGAGCTTCAAGCACATCCGCATTTGTTGAATATCCCGATTTGGTCTTCTTTTTCGAGGGTAGACCAAGCTTTTCAAAAAGCATCGTACCAAGCTGTTTGGGTGAGTTTATATTAAATTCTTCTCCTGCGAGATCATAAATCTTTTCAACAAGAGAATTGATCTGAGTTTCAAGCACGGCACCATATTCTTCAATACTCTGTGAATCAACAAGGAAACCTGTGATTTCCATAGATGAAAGCACCTTTGCAAGAGGCATTTCTATTGAATACATCAGCTCAAGCTGTCCGTTTTCTTCAAGAGCCTTATACGCTTTTTCCCAGGCACCTGCAAGAGATGCAGTATCAAGTGCAAGTTCGTCTTCCTCACTCATTTCAGGAAGAATTCCACCGTATTCCCGGATAATTCTTGACGGATGATAATCACTTGCCGACGGATTGAGGATATAACCTGCGATCATAATGTCACTGACCTTGCCGCTGATTTCAACTCCCCTTGCGAAAGCCCACGAATAAAGAGGTTTTACGTCATATGTGACTTTTTCTTTCGCTTCGTCAGCAAGGATTTCTGTAAGCTGTGAAGCGAACATAAAGCTGTTGTTTTCACATACAAATACTCCTTCATCAGTAAAGAAAGCAATCTTAACTACTTCTCCGTCATCGTAAACCGGGATAAAGAAAAGCTTTTCTCCGAGTTTTATTTCCGAAAGCTCATCAATGTATTTCACTTCTACCTTCTGAACCTCGCCCACTTCTTCGCTCACGATGTGTGAAGAGCTGAGATTAAATGTTTCGATCATTTTAAACATTTCAAGTGATGCAAGAAGTCTTGCCGCAGCGCCCTCATCACCACCCGACGGGATATAAGAATCCATATCCGTATCAATCGGAGCTTCAAGAGAAATTGTACCAAGCTTACGGCTGAGAAACGCCGACTCTTTACCTGCCTCAAGCTTTTCGCGAAGCTTTGGTTTGATTTCAAGAGTATCAAGATTTTCATAGATGTAATCAATATCCGTATATTTCTGAATCAATTCACCTGCAGTTTTAGGTCCTACACCTGCGACACCTGGAATATTGTCCGAGCTGTCACCCTGCAAGGCCTTAAGTTCAATCATCTGTGCAGGTGTAACACCATACTCTTCGGCAATTTTTGCCGTGTCATAAGCCACAGTCTGAGTTCTGCCCATTTTTGTAGATGCGAGTAAAACGGTAGTGTTATCACTCACGAGCTGAAGGCTGTCACGGTCGCCCGTTGCGATAAAGCACTTGTCGCCATCCTTCATCTGAACACTGAGAGTGCCGAGGATATCGTCAGCTTCCCAACCTGCCTTTTCGACGACTTTGTAGCCGAGAAGCGTAAGCAACTCTTTGAGCACAGGCATCTGCTCACGAAGTTCATCAGGCATACCTTTTCTGCCCGCCTTATACTCCGTGTACATCTCATGTCTGAAAGTGGGTGCTTTGACATCAAAAGCTATAGCCACCCTATCCGGCTTGCAATCATCAAGCAGACGGTGAAAAATATTCATAAATCCGTAGATACCGTTTGTGTATCTGCCGTCCTTTGTTGTCAAAAGCTTGATTCCGTAGAATGCACGGTTAAGTATACTGTTTCCGTCGATAACAAGAAGTCTCATAAAAAAGCCTCCGAATAAAACTATAAAATTATTATATCATACTTTTGACAATTATGGTATATTCGTGTTAAAATAATTTCCGGTGATTTTGTGAAAATTAGAAACTTAGAAATTAAAGGATATGCAGCACTCGCTCCTATGGCAGGAGTTGCAGACAGAGCTTTCCGTGAGCTTTGCACAAGCTACGGTGCATCATACGTAATCAGCGAAATGGTAAGTTCAAAAGGTCTTACCATGCAGGACAAAAAATCAAAAGAACTCCTCTTTCTTTCGGACGAGGAACGCCCCGCAGGTGCTCAGATTTTCGGTGACAATCCTGATATAATGGCAGAAGCAGCACTTAAGACGCTCAGCTTCAACCCGGATTTCATCGATATCAATATGGGTTGTCCCGCGCCTAAAATCGCAGGTAACGGCGGTGGTTCCGCACTTCTTAAAAATCCTCCGCTGATCAGCGAAATAGTCGAAAGTGTCGTTAAGGTTTCACCTATTCCCGTAACCGTAAAAATACGTATCGGCTGGGACTCAGACACTATCAACGCTGTTGAAGTCGCAAAAAGGATAGAAGCGGCAGGTGCAGATGCATTAACCGTTCACGGCAGGACTCGAACGCAGATGTATGCTCCACCAGTTTTCCTCAACGAAATCGCAAAGGTCAAACAAGCTGTCAGCATTCCCGTCATAGGTAACGGAGACATCGTTGACGGTAAAAGTGCAAAGCGAATGCTCGACGAAACAGGCTGTGACTTTCTTATGGTCGGCAGAGGTGCTCTCGGCAGACCATGGCTTTTCAGTGAAATAAACTCATATTTTGAAAACGGTACAGTCAGCGACGAACCCGATATTGCTGAAAGAATGAGAGTTATGATAAAACATATCGAGCTGATATGCAAGTACAAAGGCGAACGTGTCGGCATGAGAGAAGCAAGGAAACACGCCGCCTGGTACATCAAAGGAATACGGGGTGCAGCAGCATTCCGTCAGGAGGTAGGAACGCTATCCGATATGTACCAGCTGCATGAACTGGCACGTCGTGTCATTGACTGTGCTGAATAACCCGAACCGGTATATACACTTTTCGTGAATATACAGAATGTTAAAAATATATCAAAGTATGTTAAAAACTGTCCGTAAAGTCTTCTTACTTTACAAATTTTCCACATATTTTATTAAATTTCCTTGATTTTACGTTGAGTTTTCCACATTTTCCACCGAATTTTCCACACAGTCAAGTGGCAGACCTTTACGTAAAGTAATTTACTTTACATTAAATTTTATTCATGAATGCTCAAATAAATACGATTTGTTAAAAAATTGAACAGAGTTGTTTGCGTTCATTCAGAATAATTTCTTCATAAAACTATTGACAAAAGTACAAAATATCACTAATATTTTGTAATGAGCAGATTATTATAATAATTATAAATAACCTAAAGTTGAACACAAAGGAGTCTTTTTTATGTCAATCTTCGAAAAGTTACAGGAAATAATTGCTGACCAGCTTGAAATCGATGTTGAAGACATCTCATATGACAGCAACATCCTTGATGACCTCGGTGCAGACAGCCTCGACGTTGTTGACCTCATTATGAGTATAGAGGATGAATTCGGTATTGAAGTGCCGGATGAAGCTCTCGAAAACATCCGTACAATTGAAGATATGGTCAAGTTTATCGAGGACAACGAGTAAAAACTCCCGACGGACATCCCGTAAATATTGAAAGGCAGGAAAATTTAAATGGCACAGCAGAAAAAAATGGTTGAAGAAATCACGTCAATGGACGAAGATTTCGCTAAATGGTATACTGACGTAGTTAAGAAAGCAGAGCTTATTGAGTATACGAGTGTCAAAGGCTGTATGGTCATCAGACCTTACGGCTACGCTATCTGGGAAAATATCCAGAAGACACTCGACACCATGTTTAAAAAGACAGGTCACGAAAATGTCTGTATGCCTATGTTCATACCTGAGAGCCTTCTCAACAAAGAAAAGGATCATGTTGAAGGTTTCGCTCCTGAGGTTGCATGGGTTACATACGGTGGTAGTGAAAAGCTTGAAGAAAGACTTTGCGTAAGACCTACTTCAGAAACTCTTTTCTGTGAGCATTATGCAAATATCATCCACTCATACCGTGATCTCCCCAAGCTTTACAATCAGTGGGTAAGCGTTGTACGTTGGGAAAAGACAACACGTCCGTTCCTTCGTTCCAGAGAGTTCCTCTGGCAGGAAGGTCATACCATCCACGCTACAAGTGAAGAAGCTCAGGAAGAGACTATCCGTATGCTCAATGTTTACGCTGACTTCTGTGAAAACTATCTTGCAATGCCCGTCGTAAAGGGTGTTAAGACAGAGAAGGAACGCTTTGCAGGTGCAGAGGATACATACACCATCGCGGCTCTTATGCACGACGGTAAGGCTCTTCAGAGTGCTACATCTCACTTCTTCGGTGACGGCTTTGCAAAGGCATTCAATATCCTTTACAGCGGCAAGGATAACAAGCAGCACCATCCGTTCCAGACTTCATGGGGCTGTACAACACGTCTTATCGGTGCAATCATCATGACTCACGGTGACGATAACGGACTCGTTCTCCCCCCTGCTGTCGCTCCCGTTCAGATGGTTATCATCCCCATCGCAATGCACAAGGAAGGCGTTCTTGACAAAGCCAACGAGCTTTATGCAAAGCTTTCAGACGTATGCCGTGTTAAGCTCGATGACAGCGACAACAGCCCGGGCTGGAAATTTGCAGAGTACGAGATGAAAGGTGTTCCTCTCCGTCTTGAAATCGGTCCTAAGGATATCGAAAACAATCAGTGTGTCATCGTAAGACGTGACAGTGGTGAAAAGATTTTCGTTTCTCTTGACGAGCTTGAAACAAAGATTCCCGAGCTTCTCAAGGCAGTTCACGACGGACTCTATCAGAAGGCATTTGACCGCCGTGCAAGTATGACTTTCACAGCTAAGGATTTCGCAGAGCTTAAGGACATCGCAGACAACAAACCCGGCTTTATCAAGGCTATGTGGTGCGGTGACCGTGAATGCGAGGACAAGCTCAAGGAAGAGGCAGGCGTTACATCACGCTGTATCCCATTTGATCAGGAAAACATTTCTGACACTTGCGTCTGCTGTGGCAAACCCGCTACAAAGATGCTTTACTGGGGTAAGGCTTATTAATTAACATATAAAGGTTGTATCCCTGTGATACAGCCTTTTTTCTTATGAGGTGAAACTAATGAATCATAATTTCAAAGGAAAGTGGATAGGTGCTGATATGACCGTTGAGGACAGATTCGCACCTGTTTTCAAAAAGGAATTTGAACTGACAGAAAAAGTAACTAATGCAAAAATTACAATCTGCGGCCTTGGTCTTTACGAGCTTAAAATAAACGGTATTCTGCCTGATGATACTGTTCTCAACCCTCCGCACTCACAGTATACTCAGACTGTATTGTACAGAGTTTTTGACATAACCAATCTGCTTGCGGAAGGCAAAAACACAATCACGGTTGAGCTTGGTCACAGCTTTTTCAACGAAACTACTCATGTCTGGGCTTGGGAAAAAGCTGCCTGGCGTTCAATTCCGAAGATGATTGCCGACATCGAAATTGATGGTGAAACAATCTCAACAGACGAAAGCTGGCTTGTTACAAAGGACGGTAACACAATCGCAAACAGCATCTATTACGGAGAAATCTATGATGCACGACGTAAGGATTTCGTATGGCAAAACGCTGTCGCTGTTGATGCTCCCGCAGGTAAACTCAAAGAGCACACTGAGCCTTATATCCGCCGAATCAATGAATATAAACCTATGAGCATCACACGTCTTTCTGACGGTTGCATTATAATCGAAGCTCCCGAAATGGTAACAGGCTGGGCAAAAATCCGCATTGATGCACCTAAGGACGAGAAAGTTTCAATCATCTACGGTGAAAAGCTGACAGAAGACGGACACATTATAAAAGTCGGTGGCAATCAGGGACGTGACGGAGATTGGTGGCCTCTTGATTACATACAGAAGGACACTTTCATTTCTGACGGCTCACCTT
>JAZRNG010000201.1:0-26030 GCA_045648065.1 Acutalibacteraceae bacterium
GGCCGAACATTCATGGGACTGCCCCTGCCACGGTTCAAGATTTACTAAGGACGGAAAGCTTATCAACAATCCTGCAACTGATGATAAAAATTTCTGAAAAAATATTAAATTCAAGTGACAAATCTGCGATGATGTGATATAATCACCCACGACATTTTAATGGTAGGTGAATTGATTGCAGAAACAGTCACATAACAAGCTTTCGAAAAAAGATATTATTGTATATGTTCTTATGACTCTGACAGGTATACTGATAACGGTTTCAGGAATTTATTACAAGCAGAGCTTTCTTCGCATACTCCCGCTTTATAATTCGCTGATAATAGCTCTGCTTCAGTCAAGAGTCAACAGATACAGCAATCTGCTCGGCAGCATAAACTCCATACTCTATGCCGCTGTATATTTTTACTACGGATTGATGGCTTCCACATTTCACGCATTGCTTTTCTCTTTTCCGATGCAGATGATCACGTTTATACGCTGGAATAGAAACAAATGGGACAAATCAACTGTGTTACATAAAATGACGTGGTGGCAAAGATTAATTCTTATATTCGGATACTTTACCGCTCTTCTGATAATGTGGAAAATCCTTCCTCTGTTCGGTGCAAAATATGTCCTGCTCGACAGTGCAACAAACCTGCTCGGAATCATCATACTTTTCCTCACTATGTTTGCTTTTATCGAGTACACTCCGTGTATGATTGTAAACGGTATTATCGGTATCGTCTTATACATCGCAATGCTTAAAGAAACCCCGGATATAATGCCATTTCTCATCTTTTCCGTTTACTCTTTTATATGCATCTGCTTTGCCTTCTTTGAAGCAAGGCGACTTTATAAAAAGCAGAACGATTCTGAATCTCCGTCATAAACAGCGGAGATTTTGTTGTATGCGCCCTCGTTTTGTGATATAATACACCAAAATGCAACAAAAATCGGAGGTAACATTATGAACGGAATGACAAGACGCGAAAGACAGGTCACTGATATCAACGAAATTTTAAAAATCCTCGACAATTCAAAGGTGCTCCACCTTGGGCTCGTTGACGGTGATGAGCCTTATGTTGTGCCTATGAATTACGGCTACACATACGAAAACGATAAGCTCACAATCTGGCTTCACTGCGCAAGACAGGGCAGAAAACTCGACGTTATGAGAGTAAACCCGAAGGTTTTCTTTGAGATGGAATACGGTATCACTCCGTTTGAGGGTGAAGTTGCTTGTAAATACGGTATCACCTATTCTTCAATTATGGGCAGAGGTGTTGCAACAATCATTGAAGATGTTGAAACAAAAAAGATTGCCCTTTCTTCTCTTATGAAGGTCCAGACAGGCAAAATCTTTGAGTTTGAAGATAAAATGGCAGAGGTGGTAGGCGTTGTCAGAATCGACGTCATTGAATTTACGGCAAAGCACCGTCCCTTACCCAAAGAACTCAGATAAACAAATCATACATAAGCCTCTGTTTCTGAACAGAGGTTTTTTGTTTAACCCAGTTTATTTCATACATATTGTAGGTTTCTGTTGATTTTTGAAGTAAAATACACTAAAAGTATTGAAAACAAATAAGATTTAAGTATAATATAGATATGGTTATACCATAATTTATATTAAAGGAGAGGTATTTTTGGACAAGTTCTTTAAAATTTCCGAACGTGGTTCAAACGTAAGAACTGAAATTATTGCAGGTCTTACAACATTCTTTGCAATGGCTTATATCGTCATTGTTAACCCGAATCAGATTGTCGGATTCAGTTTCGGTGTTCCCGGAGTTTCTGAGGTATGGAATGCAGTTTATATTGCATCAATCATCGCTGCTGTTCTCGGTACACTGCTTTATGCCTTTTATGCAAAGATGCCATTTGCTCAGGCTTGCGGCATGGGTCTCAACTCTTTCTTCTTCGTTTCATTCATTCTTCCGCAAATCCTGACTAAAGGCGATAACATTACAGCAAATGACGTTATAAGCGGTTATCAGTCCGGTCTTATAATCATCCTTGTGTCAGGTCTTGTTTTCCTTATTCTCTCGATGACAGGTGCAAGAGCTTACATCGCAAAAGCTATGCCGGAATGTATTAAAAAATCTATTTCTGCGGGTATCGGTCTTTTCATCGCATTCATCGGTTTCCAGAATGTTGGTATCATTGAGGCTAACGAGTATACACTTGTTCAGTTTGTCAAGCTTAACGGTGTAGCGTGGGCAGACGTTGCTCCTGCTGTTATTGCTCTTCTCGGCTTTGTTATCATCGCAATTCTTACTAAGATCAAAGTCAAGGGTGCAGTTCTTATCGGTATCCTTTTGACAACTGTTATTTACTACCTTGCAACATGGCAGTTGCCTGATTTCACACTTGATATGGCATCAATCGCACAGCCGTTCAAAGATTTTGCAGATATCGGTATTACAGCAATATTCAAAGCTGAATCCTGGAAGAACGCTTTCGGCGGCGAAATGGTCGGAAGTATTTTCTCAGTTATTATGCTTATCGTAACATTCTGTCTTGTTGATATGTTCGATACAATCGGCACACTTTACGGTACAGCTGCTGAAGCTGATATGCTTGATAAAAACGGTGACCCGATCGAGCTTAACAAGTCAATGACTTGCGACTCTATTGCTACAGTTGCAGGTTCAGTTCTTGGTACATCAACAGTTACAACATTTGTTGAAAGTGCATCAGGCGTTGCAGCAGGTGGTCGCACAGGTCTTACAAGCCTTGTAACATCTCTCTGCTTCGCAGTATGTCTCTTCCTTTCTCCTCTTGCAAGTATTATCCCCGCAGCAGCTACAGCTCCCGCTCTTATCTTTGTTGGTGTTCTTATGCTTAAGAACTTCGCTAACGTTGATATGAAGGATATGAGAAGTGCTGTTCCTGCATTCCTTACACTTATTATGATGCCTCTCACATACTCTATCGCAAACGGTATCGGCATCGGTGCTATCGCTTACACACTTATCACAATCTTCACAGGTAAGTACACAAAGAAAGACATTGCAGTTACAATCATCGCTATCCTCTTTGTTTGTAAGTTTGTCTTCGGCACAATGTAAAATCAGTTCAGTATCTACAGCACACTCTTCACGGAGTGTGCTGTTTCTTTTTGTGTTGCAGTGATAAAGAATTTGAGCTATAATAAACCTGACAAGACTGATGAAGGACGTGATTCTATGTTAAAAAAAAGCAGTATAAAGAAAGTTTTGAAGGCTGTTTTGTGCATTGTTCTCTCAATTATATTGATTCTTGTAGGCTACATCGCATATCTGTTTCTGAGCTACTCCCGTATCGAGGATAATCAGGCAATCGATCCTATACAGACAGGTCTCAACGAAAGTGTAAAGCCGGGAGAAAACTATACAGCAGTCATACAAAATCTCGGCTTCGGTGCATACACACAGGATTTCACCTTTTTTATGGACGGTGGGACGGAATCCTGGGCTGAGAGTGAAGAAAGCGTAAAAAACTGCATAAATAATGCGGCATACGAAGCTGAAAAACACGATCCTGATTTTATACTTTTTCAGGAAGTTGACTTTGACTCCACCAGAAGCTATCATATAAATCAGCGTGAAATTCTTGAAAAAAGATTCAGCTCTTATAGTAGCGCATTTGCAATAAATTACCATTCCTCTTTCCTCTTCTATCCCTTTACACAGCCTCACGGCGCTTCAAACAGCGGTATCCTTACCCTGAGCAGATACAACATATCGTCTTCTTTGAGAAGAAGTCTGCCGATTTCTGACAGCGTCAGCAAGTTCCTTGATCTTGACCGTTGTTATTCAATTTCAAGAGTGCCTGTCGAAAACGGCAAAGAGCTCGTGATTTTCAACGTTCACCTCTCTGCGTATGGCGGAAGTGATGAAATAAGGACAGCTCAGATGAATATGCTTTTCGAAGATATGAAAAAGGAATATGATAAAGGCAACTACTGTGTATGCGGTGGTGACTTCAATCACGACTTTACAGGAGATTCCACACAGAAGCTCAACGGTGGCGCAGAGGTTGACTTCGGTTGGGCACAACCGTTTCCGACTGACCTTCTGCCCGATTGTGTCGTAAGATGCAACAGCTACACAAACGACAGTCTTGTTCCTACATGCCGCAACTGTGATATTCCTTACAAACAAGGTAACTTCACAATCATCGTTGACGGATTTCTTGTTACTGAAAATGTAGAGGTAACAAAGCTTGAAAACATAAGCACTGACTTCGTCTACTCGGACCACAATCCGGTTGTGCTGGAATTCAGACTGAAATAATCATAAAAATGGCAGGGACCTCTCCCTGCCATTTCTCATTTTTTGAATAAATTTATCGATCTACTTTATCATAACGTTAAAATCATCTTCTGAAATGATCGTAATTCCAAGATCTGTTGCTTTTTTGAGCTTACTTCCAGCCTCTTCACCTGCGAGTACATAGTCAGTCTTTTTGGATACAGAAGAAGCTGTCTTTCCTCCAAAGCTTTCGATGATTTCTGCAGCTTCTTTTCGTGAATAAGTCGGCAAAGTACCCGTAAGCACAAAAGTCTTACCTGCAAAACGCATATCCTTGACTTCTTTGAGTGACTTCATATTAAGCCCTGCCGACATAAGTCGGTCAACAAGCTCTTTCGTCTGTGGCATATTGAAATAGTCAACGACACTTTCAGCCATAATCTTGCCGAAGCCGTCGATCGTCATTATGTCATCAAAAGAAGCTTCCATAATACCTGTCATCGTACCAAAATGCTCAGATAAAAGCTTTGCCGCTTTCTGTCCCACGTGACGGATTCCGAGCGCAAATACGAGCTTTGAGAGGTCGTTTTCTTTAGATTTATTTACAGCGTCTACGATGTTCTTTGCAGACTGTTCTGCCATTCTTTCAAGAGGGATAATCTGCTCCTCCTTTACACTGTAAATATCTGCAGGAGTTTTTATCAGACCTTCGTTTACAAAAAGCTCAAGGTTGCTCTCTCCAAGCCCTTCAATATCCATAGCATCTCGTGAACAGAAATGAATGAGATTACGAAGAAGCTGTGCAGGACACTCCGTATTAAGACAGCGTACAGCCGCCTCACCTTCTTCACGGACAACATTTGCACCGCAGGAAGGGCAGACTGACGGCATAACATAAGGCTCAGAATTTTCAGAATGTTCAACGACATTCAGCACCTCAGGGATAATGTCACCCGCTTTGCGGATAATTACAGTATCACCTATACGGATATCTTTTTCTGCGATAAAATCCTGATTATGGAGAGTAGCACGGCTTACGGTTGACCCTGCAACGAGCACAGGCTCAAAAACAGCTGTCGGAGTGAGAACGCCCGTTCTGCCTACATTGATTTCAATATCCACTACCTTTGTCTGCTTCTCTTCAGGAGGATACTTGAAAGCAACTGCCCATTTCGGAAATTTCGATGTACTGCCAAGCATTTCACGGTGGGCGAAACTATCGACCTTGATAACTGCTCCGTCGATGTCAAAGGGTAATGTACCTCTGATTTCACCTATACGGTTAATCTCGGCGATCGCCTCATCGATATTATTGCAAAGAGTGTAGAAAGGAACGGTTTTGAAACCAAGCTCTTTTAGATAGTCGAGCGACTGTTTATGGCTTGTAAGTGCCTTTCCTTCCACACGCTGAATATTAAAGACAAAGATATCAAGTTTTCTTGTAGCCGTAATTTTCGGATTTTTTTGACGGAGTGAACCGGCAGCAGCGTTACGAGGGTTTTTAAAGGGTTTTTCCTCATTATTCTCCTGCTGTTCAACAAGTTTTATAAATACGTCTCGTGGCATATAAACCTCTCCACGGACTTCTATTGACGGAAGATTTTCATTGATTTTAAGAGGAATAGATCCGACCGTACAGAGATTTGCGCTGACATTTTCACCAACGCTGCCGTCGCCTCTCGTTGAACCGCGGAAGAAAACTCCGTTTTCATATTCCACCGAAACAGAAAGACCGTCAATCTTCGGCTCAACGACATAAACAGCATCACTTACACTCTCACGTACACGCTTGTCAAAAGCAATCAGCTCATCAACGCTGAAAGCATCCTGCAGACTTGCCATCTGCACAGTATGCTCAACCGGTTCAAACTGACCGTCAGCATTACCTCCTACACGTCGGGTCGGTGAATCAGGAGTGACCAGCTCCGGATATTTATCCTCGATATCTGAAAGCTCACGCATAAGTCTGTCGTACTCGAAATCCTCGATTTCGGGGCTGTCCTCGACATAATACTTATGACTGTGGTAGTTAAGGATATCCCTTAACTCTTCAGCTCTTTTTTTTGCATTTTCAAAATCTGCCATAGTGACACTTCCCCATCGGTTTTTATAAAACTATTATACCAAAAATACAATTCATTTACAACATTAAAAATTTGCAAAAGTGCTCGGTGTTACACCTACGATTATACTTTCCGCTATGCAGATTTCCGATTCATAGTCTACGATTCTGACTTCTCCGCGAAAGATAATATTCGTCTTTATCGCAACCTTAAGAAAAATCTGATGTCTTGTCTGATTCACACCTGCCGCTTCAAAACGGTTTTCAAAGCTCGTTGAAGTAAGACCTCTCATCGTAATATAAAAGGATATATCCGGACCTATACCTGAAAAAAGCTGTCCGCCGAAAAGTGACGTAAAAGGAAGCGAAACTTCATAAATGCCTATATTGTTTATATATTTATCCGTATTGGTACCAATCTCACTGCCAAGTGTATTAAGCGTGATTATATCCGTTGAAAGTGACTTTATATTTCCTTGAGAATCGTATGTAAAACTGACGATATCATCGTAATCCAGCTGATAATCTGTAAGTGCTTTTTCAAGTCCCGCAGTCAACGCTGATGATGCTACGCTGTTTGCTTCAAGAACAGAAAGTTCATCTCTTACACTTTTTATCCTGATTTCAACAAATATAAAAAGCCCGGCTGCTACGAGCAAAAATACTGCAACAGCCGGGAGTATTATTTTTCTGTGCCGTTTCATTTTTTCACCTCATAGTATGATATGCGGTGAAAATAATGATGTTATCAGTCAAGGAAATCCTTAAGCTTCTTGCTTCTGCTCGGATGACGGAGCTTGCGAAGAGCCTTAGCTTCGATCTGACGGATACGCTCACGGGTAACATCAAACTCTTTGCCTACTTCCTCAAGAGTATGAGTATGTCCGCCCTCAAGACCGAAACGAAGCATAAGAACCTTTGCCTCTCTGGGAGTAAGAGTTTTGAGTACCTCGTCAAGCTGCTCTTTGAGCAGAAGAATCGACGCTGCATCTGCCGGTGCCGGAGCATCATCATCAGGAATAAAGTCACCAAGATGGCTGTCTTCCTCTTCACCAATAGGTGTTTCAAGAGAAACAGGCTCCTGAGCGACACGAAGTATCTCTCTTACCTTTGCAACAGGCATGCCAAGCTCGTCTGCGATCTCCTCAGCACTCGGATCTCTGCCGTTTTTGTGAAGGAGCTGACTGTTTGTCTTCTTTACCTTATTGATAGTTTCTACCATATGAACCGGGATACGGATAGTTCTTGCCTGGTCAGCGATAGCTCTTGTGATAGCCTGTCTGATCCACCATGTAGCATAAGTTGAAAACTTAAATCCTTTAGTATAGTCAAACTTATCAACAGCCTTGATCAGACCGAGGTTACCCTCCTGAATAAGATCAAGGAAATGCATTCCTCTGCCAACGTATCTCTTAGCGATAGAAACAACAAGACGAAGGTTAGCCTCAGCAAGTCTTTTCTTTGCATTCTCATCGTCATCGACAATGCGTACTGCAAGTTCAATCTCTTCTTCAGCTGTGAGAAGAGGGATACGGCCGATTTCTTTAAGATAAACTTTAACGGGGTCATCATTACCCTGTGCCTTGTCATCAACATCTTCCGTTGAAAGTTCAGCAGACTTCGGCATATCCATATTGAAGTCAACGCTTTCGAGGTCAATGTTTGAAAGGTCATCAATAAGCTCAATATTCTGATTTTCAAGAGTTTCATAGAACTTATCAAGCTCTTCGATGTCGATATCCATATCGATGAGAGCCTGGTCAATCTCCTGAGAAGTAAGTTTACCTGTCACCTTACCCTTTTCAAGCAAGAGTTTAAGTGGTGATTTCTTTTCTGTTGTTGCAGGTGTATTATTTTCCATAAATGTTTCTCCTTTATTAATCGTCCGTTTTTTTGAACAGTTTTCTGAAATCTTCGTCACTCAGCTCCGCCGCATTTACCGACGTTACTTTAGACTTTTCCTGTCGTAAAACTTTTATACAATCGTTGCACTCGGCAACGGTATTGCTTATAGTATTTCCCATAGCCTCGAACTGAGCGAGTCTGCCCATTTCGTCGGGAGTAAATTCTGCACCGAACATCGAAAGCTCAATACTTCTGCCGTCTTCAAGACGTGACGACAAAGCTCTGTAAACTCTTCTGTTGAAGTCTGTCACAAACAGATCTTCGCTGAGTTCATCCTTAATTTTTTTGTAAAAATCAGGATTCAGAATAAGGCTCGAAAGCAGAGTTTCTTCAGCTTTAGTGGCTCTGATGTGCTTCGCCCGTTCGGGATTTATATTATCCTTCGGTGTAACTGTTTCCTTTACAATTTCATTAAAACGCATCTTTTTCTCTGCTTCCGCTTTACGTTTGAAAGCCCGTCTGATTTCAAGCATAATAGCGTCCTTGCTTATCTGCATTTCTGATGCAAGTTTTGAAGCATAAGCATCCTGCTCAATAGGATTGGCTGATGCAAGGGTTGCGGCTATCGCCGTGAGAAATTTCGTTTTACCGTCAATTGAATCGAGGTCATATTTATCTCGTTCACGCAAAATACTGTATTCGATATCATTTGCGGCTCCGTCGATAAGACTTCTGAATTTCTCCTTGCCGAATTTTTTGATAATTTCATCAGGGTCTTTACCGCCTGTCAGCTTCAGTACACGGATTTTAACTCCCGTTTTACTGAAAATTTCAATGGCTCTTTTTGTAGCTTTCTGTCCGGCTTCATCTGAGTCATATGAAAGGACAACCTCGTCTGCATAACGTGCCACAAGCCTTGCCTGCTCCTGTGTCAAGGCGGTACCGAGACAGGCTATCGAATTAGTAAATCCTGCCTGATGAAGTGCGATGACGTCCATATAACCTTCTGCTACTATTATCTGTGACGGGTTACCGTTTTTAGCAAAATTAAGAGCAAAAACTCCATTGCTCTTTTTGTAAACCATAGTATCTGAAGTATTTATATACTTTGGTTTCGAATCATCGAGGACTCGTCCGCCGAAAGCAATTACATTTCCGCGAAGGTCGATGATAGGAACCATTGCTCTGTTTTTGAAATTATCGTAATAATGTGTTCTTTCGCCTTTATTGCTAACTCTTACAAGGTTAGCATCGTAAAGCTCCTGATTTGTAAAGCCTTTCGAACGCATATGTTTTAGTAACGCATCCCACGAATCAGGTGCATAACCCAGACCGAAATGTTTTATGGTCTGCATTGAAAGACCTCTGTTCAGAAAATAGTCAAGGCCCGTTTTCCCTTGCGGAGACATCATCGTACTGTGGAAAAACCTTGCCGCTTCTCTGTTTGCCGCCAGGAGTCTCTGACGATGCTTCGCAAGTGAGTCGTCGTAGCCATCTTCAGGCATTTTCATTCCTGCACGCTCAGCAAGAACTTTTACAGCCTCAACGTAGTCGAGGTTTTCAATCCTTCGTACAAAGGTTATCGCATCACCACCTGCACCGCAGCCGAAACAGTAGAACGACTGACTGTCAGTATAAATAGTGAACGATGGCGTTTTCTCGTTATGAAAAGGACAAAGACCTTTGACAAGCCTGCCTCTTTTTGAGAGATTCACATAAGGTGAAATAACACTTTCGATATCTGTACGGGATCTTAATTCCGAAAGGAATTCGTCACTTATCGCCATGTCAATCCCCCTTCAGAACCACCCACGAACGAGGAACGAAAAGCTTTTCAAAAGTGTGAACCGCATATCTGTCCGTCATACCTGCAATATAGTCACAGGCAGCACGTTCAACGCCTTCATTTTCACGGATAGTTTTGTATTCTGAAGGCATTTCGTCAGGATTCATAAGGAAGTACTCGTAGAGCCATTTAATCATTTCGATGGCCCTTGCTTCCTCTCCCTTGCAAACGGGATTTGTGTACACTCTTTCGAACATAAAGCTGTGCAGAGTAGCAAAAGCATCGGCACAGTCCTCGCCGAGAATGATATCGTCTTTACTGTTATTTACAGCAGAAAGAACAAGTTTGTTGATCCGCTGCGATTTATTCTGCCCCAAAGTTTCACGGATATCTTGCGGAATATCTGTCTCTTTGAGTACACAGGCATGGACAGCATCGTCAATGTCGTGATTTATGTATGCTATACGGTCAGCAAGACGGACTATCCTACCTTCGAGAGTAAAAGCTTCCGTACCTGACGTATGACGTACTATACCATCACGGACTTCCTGAGTAAGATTAAGTCCTCTGCCCTCTTTTTCTATAACATCTGCTACACGAAGGCTCTGCTCGTAATGACGGAAGCCACCGTCGCAAACGCTGTTGAGTGCTCTCTCGCCTGCATGGCCGAACGGCGTGTGACCAAGGTCATGGCCAAGCGCGATCGCTTCGGTAAGAGTTTCATTAAGACCGAGTGCAATTGCTATTGTACGTGCAATCTGGGAAACCTCAAGTGTATGAGTAAGACGTGTACGGTAATAGTCACCCTGAGGCGAAAGAAATACCTGAGTCTTATGCTTGAGTCTGCGGAAAGAATTAGAGTGAATTACGCGGTCACGATCACGCTGAAAGCACGTGCGCAGATCACATTCCTCTTCGTGATGGTTTCTGCCTCTGCTTTCATCCGAAAAACACGCATTCGGACTGAGAACCCTGTGTTCGTTTTCACAAATTATTTCTCTTACTGTCTTCACTTTCATCCCTCCTGATTTTCAAAATAAACGTCTCTATATATTATATACTCCTAAAAAGTTCTTTTTCCTTCAAAAAAATTAAAAATATTTAAATTCTTCACCAATTTCTTCAGTATGGAACTTTCCGAAGCTCATATCTACAAGTTTTGCATCAAAAGAGTCGACATCACCGACAGGTAGTTTGAATGTAACCGTGACATTGTCAGCGAACGCCGTATCATCGATCACTCCACCCATTTCCGGGATAAATGAATTTAATCTGCCGTAAAAAGTGTAGTCGCAGGTAACCTTAAGGACTTTACACAGCTTCATAGTAATAACCTGTCCTGCATCAACAGCGATCTTCGCAGTGTGCGAGTAGGCACGGACAAGTCCGCCTGCACCCAGAAGTGTGCCACCGAAATACCTTGTTGCCACAACAACACAGTCTGTGACATTTTCTTTGATAAGCACATCAAGTACCGGAATACCTGCCGTACCCTGAGGCTCACCGTCATCTGAATAGCGACGTATCTGCCCCTCACGAAGGACATATGCATAGACATTATGAGTCGCATCCCAATGCTTTGACTTTATCTCATTTATAAAGCTTACAGCTTCCTCCTGCGTAGTGACAGGCTTGATGTAACCGATAAACCTTGATTTACGTTCAATAAATTCATCACTTGCTTCATTGAGTATCGTCCTGTATTCCACGTACTTCACCACCTAAAAAATATGGCGGTGCGAAAAAGCACCGCCTTATCTTCAACAAATTATTTTGACAAATTGAAACGCTTATTGAAGCGGTCAACACGTCCGCCTGTATCAACAAGCTTCTGCTTACCTGTGAAGAACGGATGACATTTTGAGCAAATATCAACACGCAGATTCTCCTTGGTAGAACGAGTTTCTATCTCATTACCGCAAGCACAACGAATAACTGTCTTTTCGTACTTAGGATGGATTCCTTCCTTCATTAGTGTCACCTCTTTCGTAATATTCACGCAGAAGCTATTCTATCACATAATTTTTAAAAATGCAACTGTTTTTTTAATTTTTTATAAAGCAATGTATTCAGCATTTTCAAAAGAGTAAATCAGAGTGCCTCTGACATTCATCCCTGTACACTCAGAAAGTGCGAATTCGTACATCTTCAGCTGAGTACTGTAACGCTCACGCAGCTCCTCCATCGTCACACCTCTGTCGGTTTTGTAGTCAACTATGACAAGTTCACCGTCTTCTACGAAAGCACAGTCTACATAGCCCTGCAGCACTACGATTTCATCCTGCATTTCAGGTGCAAGTTCCGGATAAAGCTCTCCCGCTTTTATGCCGACAGTCACCTTCTTTTCTCTCAGAAGCTTCGATGCCGACTTGATTCTTGCAGCTATATCGCTTTGGAAAAATCTGCGAAGCTTATCTCTTTCAAGCACCTCTGCCTCGTGCTGTGTCAGGTGACGTTCATTTACCATCCGTTCAATCTGTGCATCAATGTCATACACAGCTTCGCTATAGTCAAAGAACTCCATAAACTTATGTGTAGCCGTACCTCTTGAAGCAGGATTCATACCCGACTTGCTTAAAAACTGAGGTTTAGCTGAAGCAAAGTACGTCGAGTCAAAGCGTTGACTTTCAAACTCTGACGGAGCACTTTTAGCCCTTACAAATGCAAGGTCAGCGTACGGATACTCGTACTCTATGCGTTCTTTGACTTCATTCAGAAGCTTTTCGTCAAAGACGATTTCAGCTGTTTCGGCTTCATCGGAAGCTGCCTCATCTACGGAATTTATAATCTTCACATCAAGTCTTTGTGCACACGGCAGAATATCCATCTCATCATAACCCGCCGCTACACGCAGCTTTGATGCATCCGGGTGACGCATAAACGCCATAACCACCCAGTCTGCCATACAGTTTTTCGACAGCACGTCATAATCGTTTATTGATACAGTTGACGTATCCGCACACGAAGCAAGGTCCGCGAGTTTGTTTTCGATATTATCATAACGTGTCACGCAGATGAGCCTTTCTTTGGCACGTGTCATAGCAACGTACAGCACACGAAGCTCTTCAGATGCAGATGATGCAGACTCAAGGAGTGTGAGTGCTTTCTTACCTACGGTGGAATACTGACACTTGGTCACGGAATCACGTCTGTCAAAGCAGATGCCGTAATCAGGGTGAAAAGCCGCAACGCTACGCTGATTATCATTCATAAAGCCGTTGTTCAGGTCAGCGAGTATACACACGGGGAATTCAAGACCTTTACTCTTATGAATAGTCATAATGCGAACAACGTCCGCTGCCTCTGAAATATCAGAAGCACTTTCAAGGTCACCGTCCTGTCGCTGAACTCTGTCAATAAATCTGATAAAGCCTGACAGACCACGCTTACCTGATTCCTCGTATTTAACAGCATAATCGAGCAACATATTGAGATTGGCATTACGCTGCGAGCCGTTTTTTAGAGCTGAGGCTATAGCCTTATAGCCTGTGACCTCGTAAAGCTCACGCATAAAATCAGAGCATCCGAGCGTAGAAGAAAGCATACGGAGTGAATCTAATTTTTCAAGAAAAGCGACTGATTTCTTATTACCCTTATTCGCTGAATTAACAAGGCAATGATAAATCGGTTTCTTTCTCTCGTCAATTCGCATCTGTGCAAGTTCATCTGCCGTAAATCCGTAAACGGGTGAAAGCATAACTGCAAGAAGCGGAATATCCTGAAGCGGATTATCTATAACCCGCATTAGATTAATGATCGTGCTTATCTCCGTCGAAGCAAAGAAACCCGTTTTATTGGAAACGTAAGCAGGTATATTGTTCTTTGCCAATGTGTCAGCATAAATCTGTGCACGTCCGCCGCCCGTAGCTCTGAGCAGAATGCAGAAATCCCTGTAAGTTACAGGTCTCTGTCCTTCCTTGTCACTGACAAGCATACCTTCTTTTAGTATATTATTGATAGTGTCAGCTATATGCTGAGCTTCTGTCTCTCTTGAAACCTTACTTCCGTCTTCGAGCGAACCTACGATATGAAGTTCAGCCTGAGGGAAATCACAGTCTTCATATGATGCCGCTGCAACAAGCGACTCCTTTTCATCGTAGTCAAGTCCGCCTGCAGCTTCAGACATAAGCTGAGAAAATACAAAATTTATATTTTCAGTCACTCCTGCACGACTTCTGAAGTTTCTGTCAAGAGTGATTTTCGCAGGATAATTATTATCAATATAATCCTCAAGTGAATTACGGCGTCTGAGGAAAATTTCAGGCATCGCCTGACGGAAACGGTAGATGCTCTGTTTGACGTCACCTACCATAAACATATTGCTGTCATCTTTTGAAACAGCACCGAAAAGAGTGTTTTGCAATTCATTGATATCCTGAAATTCGTCAACTAAAATTTCATCAAATCTCTCAGAAAACTCACGTGCAAGTGCAGTCTTCTGAGCTTTTCCCTCTTCGTCATAATATATAAGCAATTTTAGTGCCAGATGTGTTATGTCAGAAAAATCAACACTGTTAAGCTTCTGCTTTTCCTGCCACAATATTTCTCCGTAACGCTTGACCACACAGACGAGTTTTTCAACTATCGGTCTGAGATAATACATATCCTCAGCGTGTTCCGCTTCAGTCACACAGAAGTACACAGGAAGTTTTTTGGTAAGCTGTTCCGCAACAAACTTTTTACCTGTCTTGATAAACTCAGCCTGAGGCGAAGAATAACCTTTAGGGAGTCTTCCGAGTGCAGGCAGCTTAAGTGAGTGAAGAGCGGACTGAAGTTCATTCCACTTTTTACCTTCAGCAAGTTTTCTCAGCTCATTAAGACAGCATTCCATTGTTCTGACACACTCACCGTATTTTTCATTTACGGTATCATCTTCAGTAAGCTTCGTCTGCATATTCATAACCGTAAGATCACACTTATGAAGCACACTAAGAGCGTGTTCAAGCACAGTCATTCCCCATACACTTTCCCCTAAAGGAGCTTCATCCTCATATGCATACATAAGCATATCAAGGAACTTTTCAGGTCTTGCAAAAGCCATAGAATGATTGTAAAGTTTTCTGACTAATGTGCCGAGATTGCTGTCATCAGCACCTGAGGCAAGGAGCTTCACAAGTTCGCCGAAACCGTACGAATTTTCCATATAAAACTCATCAAGAGTCTTATTGACAGCTTCTGCTTCAGTTATTTTAAGCTGAGCACCTTCAAGCATCTTATAATCAGGTGACAGCTCAAGCTCGTGGAAATTAGCCTTAACAAGGTCATTGCAAAAGCTGTCAATGGTGCTTATCTTCGCAAACGGAAGCATCATAAGCTGACGTTTAAGATGTTCATCGGAAGGATTTTTACGAAGTTCATCGCTGATAGCTTTAAAAATTCTTTCGCGCATCTGCTGAGTTGCGGCACGTGTAAATGTTACGATAAGCAACTTATCTGCAGAACAGGGATTTTCTCTGTCCATAAGTCTTCTTATCACACGCTCGACAAGCACAGCCGTTTTGCCTGAACCTGCCGCCGCTGAGACGAGGATTGTACCTTTTCTCGAATCGATCGCTTTTTTCTGTTCAGGGGTCCATTCAGGCATTGTCCTCACCTCCAAGCATACGAAGACTATCATCATGTTTTACTTTTACTATATCGTTAGTCTTTGTGTCTTCATCAAGACCGCAGACATCCTTGTAATCACAGTATTTACACACATCGTGGTAGGGGCTCGTCGTAGACTGAGCAAAAGCAGGATTGACCGGGATCTTACCCTCATGAAGACTCACAGCCATTTCACCAAGGATTTTTTCCACACGTTTCATCAGCAGATCCATTTGCTTGAGTGAAATGAGCGTACCCGAATTTTCGCCGTCCTTTTTAATCGCCGCAGGAATAATATCCCCGGATGTGCGGCTATCCATAGCGTAGATAACGCGGCTGTCGTCAAGTATCATACCGTTCATCTTTGCTGCTTTCTGCTTTTGTGATGCAATAACATCTTCACCCTCATCACGTTCAATCTTCGCAAAGGGTGCATTAACGGGCATATACAGAATACCTGCAGGCTTCACATTTTTGTAGTCTCTGAAACCATTTCTCCATATAGCAAAGAGATAAATAAGCATCTGCATATTAAGTCCGTAAAAAACTTCGTTCAGATCAAACTTTTTGCCGCCTGATTTATAGTCAACAACCCTGACAAAGGTTTCGTCACCCTGATCCATAACGTCAACTCTGTCTATAGAACCTTTTATTTTAAGCGTACCTCCGTCACTCAGCGGTATTTCGTAAGCAGGTACTTCGCCGTCGTTGTCGATACTCAACTCAAAAGCAACCGGTTCAAACTCACTCACGGAAAACTCAGCTACAAGCCTGTCCACAACCTCACAGATTATGAATCCGAGCTGGTTATAGAGATATCTGAACCTTTCGCCCATATCTTCGCCCGGCACAAGGATTTCGCTGAAATATTTTTCAAGCAAATCAAAAACAAGCTTGTCTCTGTCGCCTTTATCCATACTGCATAGTCCGTCACTCGAATGCTCAGCAATAAGATTTTCAAGAATGTAGTGAATCGCAGTACCCTTCTGCATCGGGTCAAGCTCGGCAATCTTTCTCGGCTTCGCATTAAGACCGTACTTGCAGAAATATTCAAACGGACACTTGTGATACACCTCAACTCTTGAAGCAGACATATACATATTCATACCAAAAAGTTTTTTCGAAATTTCTTTATCACTGATTTCAAAATCATCTTTTTTTACCGCACGTTTCAGGGAGGCAAGTCTGTCTTTATAATCATCTCTCGAAGAGAAATACTTTTCGAGAGTTTTCTGCATTATGCCGCCTTCAGGAGTCAGCTTTGCCATAAGTTCAAAAGCCGCCGCTTCGCCCTCAACAAAATCCATTTTGGGCGTAACTACGGTATCACATATACTTACTTTCGGAAAAATCCTCTTAATCTGTGTCACGAGTTCTGACGGTGCGAGCTGTGCACCCGTGATATCCTTACGAGTGTAAGTGACAAAAAGTCTGTCTGACGGGCTGCAAAGAGTACTGTAAGCGATAAAACGCTCTTCCATCATCTTCTCTTCAAAGCTGTCATCCATCTGCAGTCCGTACTCTGAAAGCTTATTTCGCTCGTCTTCAGAGAGGATTCCGTCCGCTGCGGGTATCATCGGAAAAAGTCCATCATTTACACCTACTGCAAAGACAACCTTCGGTGCCGTTGTTTTAACCCTGTCAGCACTGCCTATTACTATCTCATCTATTCCCTGAGGCAGATTGCCTATCGTATACATCGACACAATCAGAGTCAGTAGTTCATTGAATCTTCGTGGCTGAAGTTTAATATTTTCAAGCGAAACTGCGATACGGTCAAGTATTTCTATCAGTGCATCCCATATTCTGTCCTGCTGCACGGCAAGCTCTGTTTCTCCGTTTTCATCGAGCTTTTGTGCCAACGATTTTAAATTTTCAGGCACATTCATTTTAAGAAGCAGATTATAAATCCCCTGTGCTGCCGAAAGTCCGTCACAGTCCTTCAGGCAAAACCTGAAGCTTCTGAGCGGTTCTGTAATATTTTTTCTCGAACGGTTGATAGCCTCAAGTCTCTCGGCATCCTTTTCAAGCATTTTTTCACCGAGTCCTTCCGGATGTGCTGTCCAGTCGTCAAGCCACTTGTTACCGTTTATCTGCCACATAAGAGCATAATTTTCAAGCTCGGAAATCTCATCGACACTAAGATCTGTAAGTCCTGTCTTCAGCACACGCATAACCGAATCGCAGGTAAATCCATTGACAGCAATATCTACAGCACTCATAACAAACTCAATAAGAGGCTGTGTAGAAACAGGCTGACGTCTGTCATCGAAAACGGGCACACCATTCTTTTTGAGTGCTGATCTGAGCTGACGGGTATAATTATCCTCGCTTCTGCTGATAATTGCGATATCCCTGCACCTCAGACCTTCCGTGCGGATAAGTTTCTTTACTGTATGTGCTACAAAGTCGCACTCACTTTCAAAGTCCTCCGCCGAGCAGATAATTATATTCTCTGTCGGCTCATCATAAGTATCATAATCATCCTCAAACAAAGATTTTTCGAGTACCTGTAACTCCTCGTTTGAGTATCTGGTTTTATAAAAATCCTCTGCGACCTCAGGCACTGCTATTTCAACAGAATTCTTCCTTGCGATTCGCATAAGTCGGTGAAGTGTTCTCTGAGTGTGAGCAAAAGATCCGAATTCGTTGTTTTCAGATTTGTCCGTACATACGGTCACATAAGAATCCTTAGCCTGAGAAAAAATGCGTTCCATCACATTAAGCTGCTGATTTGTAAAGCCTCGGAAGCCATCAACAAACACATTTTTCCCCTCAAAACATCTGTGGGAATCAGCTACATCACAAAGCACATCAAGTGCACATTCATCATCAAAGTAGCTGTTTTCCACGATAGAATTATACGCCTGCATAACGAGTGACAGCTCACCGATTTTTGATTTAAGGATGCTGTCTTCAAGCTTTTCATACGTATCATTCAGCATCTGAGCAGAAACTGAACACTGTCTGATTTCTTTTATAGTTTTAAGCATCTGAGTTATGACCGTAGCAGAATACCTGTGTCTGCCGTAAACGGCAAGTGAGTCCCCAACACTTTCAAGGGCAAGACTCATCATCAGCGCCCTCGTGCTGTCATCAAGACGAGGTTCAGAATTAAGCCCATACTTTTTCAGGATATTCTCCGCCAGAAAAGAAAAGCTTACGACCTCCACCTTGTCAGCTCCCTTTGCGCCGAAAAGTTCGAGCATGGTTTTCTCCGTTCTGAAGGAATACTGCTCCGGAACGATAAGCATAACGCTCTCATCCTTTTCGATCAGCTGCCCGATCCTTCTGTAAATTTTTGTTGTTTTGCCGCCTGATATGCGACCGATCACAAGTCTGAGCATAAAACAACCTCCCAAAATATAGAATATTATACTATAACAAGGGGTATTTTGCAACAAGAGTGTCTTGCAATCGAGTACTAAAAATGGTACAATAGCTGAGTATTATAATAACTTCCAGAGGTTAAAGATATGGCAACTAAAAGCTACATTCAAAAAGCAAACTCAACTGTACCATCAAAAGCACAGATTGAGTTTATGGATACTGAGTTTATTGCATTCATCCACTACGGTATGAACACATTCACAAACAACGAATGGGGTACCGGACGTGAACCCGTAAAATATTTCAAACCCGCTGATTTTTCCGCAAAGCAATGGGTTCTCGCTATAAAGTCAGCAGGTATGAAGGGTATGGTACTCACCTGTAAATTTTCTGACGGTTTCTGCCTGTGGCCGAGTAAATATACCGATCACTCGGTTAAGAGCTCACCCTGGCTCGACGGCGAGGGCGACATGGTCAGAGAACTCAGTGAAGAATGCCGGAAAGAAGGCATCAAGTTCGGCATCTACGTATCTCCCTACGATATGCATGAGCCGACATTCGGCACAGAAGCTTATAACGACTTTTTTGTAAATCAACTTACTGAGCTTTGCACAGAATACGGTGATATTTTCTGTGTGTGGTTCGAGAGAGATGAAAGCGGTCAGCAAAAGTATGACTGGGAACGTTACTACGAAACCATACGTAAGTATCAGCCTGATGCTATGATATGCAACTGCGGTCCTGACATCCGTTGGTGCGGTAATCACGCAGGTATAGGCAGAATCAGCGAGTGGAGCGTAGTGCCCAAGGAGCTTATTAACGATGCTCCTGCCGCACTTCTCGTTCAGCCTGACCTCGGCAGCCGTAAGAAAATCAAAAAAGCCAAAGAACTCGTGTGGTTCCCTGCGATAATGGATATGAAGATGCGACCCGGCTGGTTTTTCCACGACCACGAGACGCCAAACCTCAAGGTTTTGTCTACCGCCATTATGAGCTACTTTAAGTCGGTCGGAAATAATGGTACATTTATCTTCAACGTCTCTCCTTCTCACACCGGAAAGATAGACAAAAAGGACCTTGAACAGCTCGTTACCCTCGGTGCACAGCTCGAACTGGAATTCAAAGAGAACTTTGCTGAAAACGGTACATTCACCTCCAGCGGTTGCAGCGATGAGCTCCACTCTGAGAAATTTATCAACTCCGGCAAATCATACTTCAGATCTGCTGAGGGGGCAAGAAAAACCGTTATAACCCTCGATATGGGCGACGTAAAATCAATAGACAAAATCGTTCTCGCGGAAAATATCGCCACTGGACAGCAGATCGAGAAATTCTCACTTTACTACTTCTATGATAAACGTTGGCATAAAATCCATAAGGGTACAACTATCGGCAGAAAAAAAATCTGCATCATTTCACCTATGGAAGCAAGACGTATAAAACTCGTAATAGAAAAAACCAGAGAATTTGCTACAATTTCTGAATTCAAAGTGTATTAATTGTAAAAAATGAACAGCCTTCGACAAAAAAGACGGAGGCTGTTCATTTATGTTTCGTCATTTTAAACAATAAAACATGTCATTATCGTTTAATTATATTGATATTATTCACATCACTTAACACACCATTTCGTTATTATTAACAAATAGGACACATTTTCTTTGTGCAAAACGCTTGACAAATGCATTTTCCTCTGCTATAATACAGTCACGGTAAGAAAATTACCGAAACAAAAGAAAGGAATGAATCATATGTCAAACGAAAAAATGTATTATGAGGCTGAAGAAACAATACTCAGTGAAATCGCGAACGAAAAGTCTCTCTTTTCATTCCGAACCATTATCAAGCTTTTGACTGCAAACGCTATTGCAAGAAAGTTCTGATAATTCCCCCTTCGAAGGGGCTCATAACAAAAAACAGGGTTGTCCTCACGGACAACCCTTAATTTTTTCTGTTTAATTATTTCTCTATGCTATCCATAAGAGTGATAAATGCTTCCATTGTGCTTGAACCTGCCTCTGAACCTGATGCAACGATCTCTTCGTTTTCACCTGCGAGAAGGCTCTTGAATTCGTTATCCGGGAGGATGTAACCTACCTGATCATTCATAAGACCGAATACGATAAGCTTCTTATCTTTGCCTACAACTTCCTGCATTGACGGATAATCAAAATCTCCGTATGTCCAGGACTCATCAGCACCGAGGCATCCACCATAAGCAATAGCCGGTTCGAGTTCACCCGGAACAAGTGCGATTGCAAGATCCGTGCCAAGCTCCATATAGCCGATTTCCGTGAGAATCTCTGCTCTGCGGTCGCTCTTATCAACACCTACAACTGTGTTTGAAATAGCACCAAGCTTACCGGCAAAAAGAAGAATCTGATTTGTAACAGGGACATAGTACTGATCCATCTTGAAGTTAAGAAGAGGAGCTACCTCAACTTCCTCTGTTGATTCTTCGATAAGGCGTCTTGCAAACTCAGTACCGTAAGCATTGATACCTTCGATACTCTCGTAGTTTTCAGGAAGATTAAGTGGCTGGTAGTCTGAAGAAATTGCGAGTTCAGCACCGAGAATCATCATAAAGTTAGCGTTCTCACGCTCGTTGATTACCTGCTCCATATAGTACGGATAGTCACCTGTAACCTCAGTACCTGCAGCACCGTTACCAACACAATGGCTGGGTGAGTTGACAATCCATGTCTCTCTGCCGCCATCAGCGGGAACAAAACAGAAACGGTGAAGATTGCCGTCTACTACATAAGGATCTCTCTTCTCTCTGAGAAGATCCTCAACATCAGCTGTTGAATAATAAATCTTACCCTCTTCCATTGAGTTGACAGCTGTCTTGATTGCGTCTTCTGTCACCTTGTAGAGGTTTGCCATAAATTCGGGATTTCTGCCGTCAAGGAGGGCATAATCTGTACCAAAGAGATTATTGATAACATTAGTTGCCGGGTTTGTGAATACCATCTTGAGAAGGTCACCGTTCATACCGAACGTATCAACACAGCTGTGCTGATGAAGAACGGAAATATTGATACCAACAATATTATTAGCCTTTGCGAAATCTGCAAGTTCTGCACGGATACCTGCTACATCTGTATTTGAAAGACCGAATGCGTCCACAGCTGCGATAACAACAGTTCCTCTGCCGCTGCCGTCGTTAATAGCGATGCAACGTACACGCTGATCGTCATAAACAGCTGAAACTGTCTTCGGATCAGGGAAAGAAAGGCTGCCGCCTACATAGTGTTTACCGTCCATCTCGTTGCCTGTCTGGATAGATCCGCTGCCGTAGCCTACACTCCATACAGCACCGGGAGCCGGAGTTTCAAGATAAACTTCCATACCCGGATAGAACTGTTCGTTCACATATGTATCCTTGTCAGCGAAGTCAATTGACGGAACAACAGCGTTGATAGCCTTAAGAAGCACATCGATGAGTTTGTCAACGATACCGTAAAGGAACTTCAGGAGCATATCAGTAAACTGCTCACCGTTTGTCGGGAATTTGATAGTATCAAATCCGAATGAACCTATCATAAACTCTAATTCGTCCATAACAGCTCCGGTGTCGATGTTTACATTCACTTCAGGTGTAACGACTGTTTCAGGAGCTTCAGTTTCAGCGAATGCATTTACACTGAAAGCTGCAGTACCCACTGAAAAAATCATAACAACTGAAAGAATGAGTGAAATTATTTTTTTCATAATTACACACCTTTCATAATATTATTATACAGTATTATTTTAACACAAAAAAATAAATTTTACAACAACATCCTGTTGTCCATTACAACCAAAATGAAAGGTGGATTTTTGTATGAGTTGCTGTATTGCTGAGTTAAGAAACAAGGAGGTTATCTGCAAATCAAACGGAATGAAGCTCGGAAACGTAGACGACGTAGAAATTGACATCGCAAACGGCAAGCTTGTTTCGATTGTAATTTACGGCAGAAGTAAAATGATGGGATTTTTCGGAAAATGCGAAGATATTATCATCCCGTGGTGCGACATCGACATAATCGGTGAGGATACAATACTTGTCAACTGTTGCTGTCCCACTGAGCAAAGAAACCGTCCGCAGGGTAGATGGCAATAGAAAAGCACAGCCCAAGGCTGTGCTTTTACTACTTTATCAAGCCGAAAACATTCTGATAATTCTCTTTTGCAAGTGCAATCTGCTTCTGAGCCGATGCGGCAAGTTTATCCTTTTTATCCGGTCTTCCGTCGTAAAGATCTTCTAGTTTTGTGATAGACATAGCCTCTGCATAAGGTTCGCATCCCCATGTTTTGACAAAAGTATCAAGCTTTGCAGAAGAGTTATGTGACCCCAAAGCTATGTACGGAACTGAGAATGACATTGCTGTTACTATACCATGAAGAGATGTGCCCAGGAAAAACTGAGAACCTGCTATAAGATACATTATTTCTTTTATAGTGAGCTTTTCTATAAGAGTCACTTCGGGAACTCTTGCCTTAAGCTCCTTCAGCGCAACAAGATCATCGTGAAGAATCGCATAACCTATCGGAACAAGTACGATTTCAGTTTCTTTATGCTTTTCTTTAAAAGACTTTATTGTTTCAATAATTTCATTTTCGTGTTGCTTGTAATAACTCAGACTGAACTGAATTGCGATATAATCGCCTTTAACAGCTCTGACTTTGTCGCTGACTTCCTTTTCAAGACGTTCGTAAGGAAAAACATCTGACATAAGTACGGCTCCATCGGGAGTGAGTACAACGTCTTTTCTGTACTTACTGTTTTCCTCAAAGCTCTGCGAATCTCTTACTGAAAAATAATCTGCATTTCTGATTTCCGCAACTGCCTCGTGTTCACTTTCTGAAACAAATCCACCGACATTACTATAAACAACCTTACATTCACTTTTCATATCTTTACGGGAAATGATGTAAGGAAACTTTGTTTTGCAGTCAAAACGTTTAATGAGGAGCTCTCCCCTGTTTTTACCGACTTTAGTTAAAGCGAAATATTTTATCAGATCTGCATACAAGGTTAACTTGTTCGATTTAAGAAATTTGAAAAGAACTTCTATGTTTGCACCTACAACCTGTCCACCCGCAACAACCGTCATCGAGTTTTCAGAAAATTCTTTTTGGTAAAGGGATCTGATCGGCAGAGTTCTGAGACCGCCGATAGCCGTAAGGTCAGATGCAATTATGCCGTAGTGTTCAATATCATACTTATCATATATAACGGGCTCATATTTTTTCAGATACTCACTCATCACGACAGCATAAAGCACATCACCGTAATTGTATCTGTCACCGGCACTGATAATATTGATGCTTGGCTTTTCCATAAAATTCACCTCTTACCGGTTCATTTTAACATTTTATTTTTGACCAGTCAACATTATTGACAGCCATTTATCTCAATGATATAATATCAAAAACAGATTTATACGCAGGAGGCAAAGTAATGAACATTAAAAAATATCTTGCTGAGTTTTTCGGCACAATGGTTCTTGTCCTTTTCGGATGCGGTACAGCAGTTGTAACAGGCGGTCTCACAGGCGGTACTGATTCAGGCACACTCGGCGTCGTTGCAATAGCACTCGCCTTCGGTCTTTCAATCGTAGCTGCAGCTTATGCAATCGGCCACATTTCGGGCTGTCACGTCAATCCCGCTGTTTCACTCGCAGTACTTATCAACGGTGGAATGAGCTTTGCTGACTTTATCGGTTATGTAGTCGCTCAGGTTGCAGGCGCTTTCGCAGGAAGCGGAATTCTTCTTTTCATCACAAAAAATTCCAACCTCGAAGGTTTCGGAAGTAACGGTTTTCTTGAGGCAAGCAGCGTCGGTCTTTCAACCGCAGGTGCTGTTGTTGTCGAAATCGTACTCACATTCGTTTTCGTTATGACAATCCTCGGTGTTACTTCAAGTGAGAAAACATCTCATATGGCAGGAATCGTAATCGGTCTTACACTCACATTTGTACACATCATCGGTATTCCTCTCACAGGCACATCAGTTAACCCGGCAAGAAGCCTTGCACCCGCAGTGCTTCAGGGCGGTGAAGCTCTGAGTCAGGTATGGGTATTCATCCTTGCTCCGCTCGTCGGTGCAGCACTCGCAGCACTCGTTTTCAAATACGTTTTCGCACCCAAGGCTGAGAAATAAAATAAAGATAAACTTAAACCCGGAACGATAATTGTATCGTTCCGGGTTTGTTTTATTCGATTGACATTAACAGATTTTTAAATTCTGTCGCCTTACGGTATGCCTCATTGACATATTCCTGTGCTGAGAGATTTTTGTAAATATCGTTATCGTTTCTCGTCGGTCTGCCCTTCGAAATAACCTCAAACGAAAGCGTACCGTTATAACCGCAATTTCTGATACGCTGTGCAATTCCATTCCAATCAGCAATGCCGTCAAAAGGAAGCAGATGACAGTCATCATAAAAGGTCAGTTCATCACCCGTCATACCTTTATTGTCATTAAGATGTGTCACAAACAGCTTGTCACCATATTTTGTAAGTATATCCTTACTGTAATTGTAGCACATCTCGTGACCCGAGTCGAAACAGAATCCGACATTTTCAACGTCATTGTAACGTTTTAAAATTGATTCAAGATACATCTCGCCTTCCGTATTTTCAAAAGCAAGCTTTACATTCTTTTTCACAGCACGATCCACAACGTCATACAGTCTTTCAAGACCGAGTTCGGTCGGTGTACAGTTATCCATACCTATAATTGCGTGAAGCACAGCATATTCAACACCGAAATCACTGCAGTCATCAATAGTTGCATAAAGGTCGTTAAGCATTATTTCAGCAAGTTCACCTTTCTCGTCGTGCCAGATATCATCCATCCCATAAAACGGAGCGTGAATGTATTCGCACCTCATACCAAGCCTCTGAGCTTCAGCAATCAGCTTTTCGGTAAGTTCTGATGTTCCGTTTTTCTCCCTGTCAAAAGCAAAAGCATCAAAGCCTGCATTTTTCAGAAGCTGAGGCTGTTCGGTTATCGGCACATCCAGCTGCATTCCCAGCGCCAGACATAAAGAGTCGTTAGCTGCCATAAATCACACTTCCTCAAAGACGTAACTGCCTGCACCAAGTTTGATTACAGCACAGCCGTTTTCTTTCTCGAAATCATCGAAGCTGTGTTCCACACCATTGATGATAACATTATTTGTGAAGATAGGCAGAAGAAGAGTAGCTGAAG
>JAZRNG010000202.1:0-2223 GCA_045648065.1 Acutalibacteraceae bacterium
GAAATCCGTATCTCTCCCGAAGATTTCAAGGCACTTGTTGAAAAGATCACACCTGAAATAAACGTTTCTCTCAGCGATGAGGACATACGTAATCTTTCTGTACGTTGGGAAAATAATGCAGCTCTTAAACGAAATCACGGAAATGTTGATGCTGAATTTGTTAATTCACTTATAAGAAAATTATTTTAAATTTTATTGAAAATATAAAAAAACTGTAGTATAATCTTACCATTAAAAAATAGGAGGTTGTTATTATGACAGCTATCAGAACAGTTCTGTCTCTTCTTCTTACGGCCCTTATCGGTCTTTCAGGTTTGTTTGGTATGACAGGCGATAATGCTACAGGTGAAACAGAATACAAAACTTACAAAAATGTTATTCTTATGATTGGTGACGGTATGGGATTTAACACTCTTGAAGCTACAAAGAAGCTTAAGAATGTTGATCTCGTTATGGAAACAATGCCTATATGCAGCCAGTCAGAAACAAGAAGCCTTACAAATAAGGTTACAGACAGCGCAGCAGGCGGTACAGCTCTTGCTTGCGGTGTAAGAACATACAACGGTGCAATCGGCGTTTATGCATTCAATCCGTTTGCAAACAAGTGGCAGTACCCGATTTCACTTTCAGAGTATGCAATCGAGCAGGGTAAGGCTGCAGGTGTAGTTACAACTGATGAGACAAGCGGTGCTACTCCGGCTTCTTTCTCAGCTCACGCAATCGCACGTTCAGAAGAGAAGAATATCTCTTATGACCAGATGTCTTCTGATCTTACACTTGTATGGGGTTGTGCTTCTGAGAGCGTAACAGAGGAAAAGTGTGCTGAAAACGGTTTTGATTATTTCACAACAGCAACTGAAATGAACGCTCTTGAAGAGGGTTCGCGTTCATTCGGTCAGTTCAGCTGGGAGGATATCGCTGCTGTTAAGAGTGACTATGATACTCCGTATCTTGCAGAAATGACAGAGAAGGCAATCGATCTTCTTGATGACGATGAGGACGGCTTCTTCCTTATGGTTGAAGGTGCTCACATCGATAAGTTCTCACACGACAATAACTTTGATGGCTCAACAAGCCATACAGCTGAGTTCGATAAGGCGATCGAAGTTGCTCTTGAGTATGCTGCTCAGGACGGTGAGACACTTGTTGTGGTAACTGCTGACCACGAGACAGGCGGTATCACATACGATGCTGAAAACGATGAGTATTACTACACAACAGGCAGCCATACAGGTGTTAACGTTCCTGTTTTCGTTTCAGCAGCAGATGCTGGCTTTATCGACGGTAAGGCATACAAGAACTGTGAAGTTTCAACTCAGATCGCAAGAATTATGGGCGCTGATGAGGACGATTTCCCGAGAATTAAACTTTAATTTATAAAAAGGGCTGGTTTCAGCCCTTTTTTCTTTGGAGGAAGTATGAAGTACACTACACTTCTTTTTGACCTTGATGAAACCCTGATGGATTTCAAAAAGGCAGAGGATAATGCGATAAGTCTGTTTTTCAAAAAGTATGGTATAAATCCGAGCGTGGAAAATAAGAGTATTTATTCAGAGATTAACAAAAGAAAGTGGAAGGCACTCGAAAGAGGGGAGATAACAAGACGCAAACTGTTTCTGTCAAGGTTTGAAGAGCTTTTCGGTATTTTCGGTATTGTTGCAGACGCTGCAGCTGCTAACGATGAGTATCTTTCTTTTATGGCAGAGGGTCGATTTGTGTTTGACGGAGCAGAGGAAATCTGTCGCAGGCTCAGCGAAAATTATAAATTGTACATTATCACAAACGGTTCAAAAAAAGCGCAGGACGGAAGGCTTAAGGATCTGCCGTTGATGAAGTATTTTGAAAATGTGTTTATTTCCGAGGAAATAGGTTTTGACAAGCCGTACAGGGAGTATTTTGATTACGTTTTTGAGCATATTGCCGAGACGGATAAATCAAAGTGCCTTGTTATAGGAGATTCGCTGACTTCCGATATCGCAGGTGCGGTGAATTACGGAATTGATTCCTGCTGGCTGAATCCGGGTGAGTACTGTGAAAGCCCTGCAACCTATCAGATAAAGAAGCTCGATGAACTGTTTGATGTATTAAATACATAAATTTATTTTTGCATATTGATTTTATTTATCTTTTTTGATACAATTTAATGGTAATAATGACTATGGAGGTCAAAAAAATGAAAATTACAAAGAAAATTCTCGCAGTACTTCTTTGTGTTGTTATGGC
>JAZRNG010000203.1:0-4888 GCA_045648065.1 Acutalibacteraceae bacterium
GGCTAAGACGATCCGTCTTGTTCTTTCTGTAAAGGAAGGCAACCGTCCCATTGACCCTCTCCAGTCTTCAGGTGTAACAGATGCAGGTGCAGATTACACTTATGCAGACGGCTATTACAATCAGTACGACGAAAACGGAAACGCTCTTCACACAATGATGAGAGTTCCTTATGCAAACGAGCAGAACCCGACATCATTCAACAACGCTCACGTTAACACCTGGTTCGCAGACTACGGTAATGATGTTGTCGGCGGTACAAGTGACTATGCAACACCGATCAAGAATGTCGATAAGATCGGCGGTCTCTCAGTAATCAACCACCCTGGTGAGTACACAGGTGCAAGAGATGAAGAATGCTTTGAAGACGCTTACGATATGGACAACATCCATTATCAGTATGTTGTAAATAAGTTTGCAAACCTTCTTATCAAATATGATTCCTGCATGGGTATCGATATCAACAGTAAGGGCGACAGCAGAACGCGTTTTGACAGAAAACTCTGGGATATCCTTCTTCAGAAGGTTGTTCCTTACGGCAGAAATGTTTACGCTATCGCAACATCAGACGCTCATAACCCGAATATCGTAAATTCAGGTTACACATGGATGGTAATGCCTGAGCTTACTCCCGAAGCTCTCAATTCCTGTATGACAAACGGTGAATTCTTCGCAGCAAGTTATTATATGGGCAGCCGTGAGGAAATCAAGGCTTGGGCAGCTGAACTCAGTGCAGCGGGTGTTGCTCCTGAATTCGCAGCAAAGCTTCAGACAACTTACGAAACAATCGTTGAAGAAGAAAAGAACGGCGGTCAGGATACCAAGTTTGAATTTGATCAGACTGCTGCAGTTCCGAAGGTAACAAACGTTGCTGTTAACGAAAGCGAAGATACAATCACAATCGGCACGAAGGATGCATATATGGTTCATTGGATTGCTGACGGTGAATTCATTGCAACAGGTAACACAATTGATCTCGACGATTATTCAGATAAAATCGGTTCTTATGTAAGAGCAGAAATTATCGGCGAGGGCGGTGTTATCTACACTCAGGCTTTCACACTGGAATATGAAGGTGCACCTGAGGCTGAGGATACATTCTTTGTTGACCTTGGTTTGCCGGCAACTCTTATCTGCGACACAATAATTAAAGCTCTTGCTTTTGTTCTCAGATTTACAGGTATTATTGCTCTCGGCAATCTCTTTCTTAAATAATTAATTTCAAGGCGGTGTTTTTAAATGGATAGAAAAGTTAAGGTAGGTATTATCGGATGTGGTGGTATCTGTAACGGCAAGCATATGAACGCTCTCACAAAGCTTGATTATGTTGAAATCGTAGCACTCTGCGACATCATCGTTGAACGTGCTTATGAAACAAGAGACAAGTTCAATCTTGGCGAAAACGTAGCAATCTATGAGGATTATAAAGAACTTCTCAAGGATGAAAGCATTGAGGTTGTTCACGTTCTTACACCTAATCGTTCACACAGCTTTATTACAATAGATGCTCTTGAGGCAGGTAAACACGTAATGTGTGAAAAGCCGATGGCTAAAACCGCTGCTGAAGCACAGGCTATGCTCGATGCTTCAAAGAGAACAGGTAAAAAGCTTACAATCGGTTACCAGAGTCGTTGGAGAGATGAGTATCTTTACCTTAAAAAGGCTTGTGAAGACGGTGAACTTGGTGATATTTACTACGGCAGAGCGATCGCTCTTCGCAGACGTGCTGTTCCCACCTGGGGCGTATTTCTTAATGAATATGAGCAGGGCGGAGGTCCGCTTATCGATATCGGCACGCACGCTCTTGACCTTACACTCTGGCTTATGGATAACCACGAACCGAAGATGGTAGTAGGTACGTCATACAAAAAACTCGGCAAGCAGGTCGGCACAGCAAATGCGTGGGGCGACTGGGATACAGAAAAGTTTACTGTCGAGGATTCAGCTTTCGGTTTTGTTGTTATGAAAAACGGTGCAACTGTTTCAGTTGAATCAAGCTGGGCACTTAATATCGCTGATCCTATGGAAGCAACAGTTATGATCTGTGGTGACAAGGGCGGTGCAGACACAATGGGTGAAGAGGATCTTCGTATCAACTATGTTAAAAACGGACGTCAGGTTATCGAAACTCCTAACTTTGACTGCGGCGGTGTTGCTTTTTATGACGGTGACAGCACGGATCCTGAAGTGCTTGAGGCAAACGGTTTCTATCAGGCGATTATCAATGACACAGAAGTGCCGACAAAGCCTGAACAGTCACTTGTTGTAACACAGATTCTTGAAGCGATTTACGAGTCTGCAAAGACAGGTAAACCGGTATATTTTGATTAATTGATTTTCAAGGACGGTCAGACTTGATTCTATATGGATTGTAAGTCTGAACGTCCTTTTCTACAGGAGATTTTATTATGTATAAATACGATTCAATTTATTGGAACAATGCGAAGCTTATAAAAACAGATATGAAGGTGTATGCTGATTTTGGTGTTTCACCTTGGAAGGATGACGATGAAAAGGCGAAGTTTCAGTTTGAAGATGTACGCTGTGATGATGGTATGCCTATGTTTGCGACTGACTTCACTGTCGACAGCTTCTCGACTGCAAAGCTCAGCTTTACTGCACTCGGCTGTATTGATATTTACATAAACGGCAAAAGGGTAGGTAATGATGAACTGAAGCCCGGATGGACAAATTATCACAAAAGAACGCTTTACTATGAATATGATATAACCGGATATGTTGCAAACGGTGCAAACAGAATTCTTCTTGTCGCATCTCCGGGTTGGTATCAGGGCAGAATCTCGGGCGGCTATTACGGTGAGCATATGCCTGCGGTAATGGCTTGTGTGACACTTGAAAATGATGCAGGTAAAACAGCTGTTATCACAGACGAAAACTGGATGGCAACCTGCGGCGGTCAGATTCGTACAGCTGACATCTGGGACGGTGAATACCGTGATGCGCGATTTGACAGCTACGAAAAGATTTCTTGTGTCGATTATGATGTTTCAGGATGGAAAAAGGCTGAAATCTGTGATTGTTTTGACGGTGAAATCACACCGTTTGTAGGTCCTACGGTAAAGATCAGAGATGGTCTGAGCCTCAGAGCAAAGACAATGACTGTATATGAAAATTCAAAGGATAACGGCACAGCCTTCGGCGAGATTGATGTTATATCGACTCCTGAAAATATTCCTGTTTCTCTTAAAGCAGGTCAGAAGCTTGTTGTAGACCTTGGTCAGGAAATAGTAGGTTGGGTAAACCTTAAGCTGAAAGGTGCAAATGGTGCTGCAGTTAAAATCCGTTATGCTGAATTCCTTAATGACTCAGGTGATGTTGAACGAGGAAATGACGGTCCGAAGGGTAGCGTTTATACAGTAAATCTTCGTTCGGCAAAAGGTAAGGCTCACTATATTCTTTCAGGTGACGGTGAGGAAACATACAGACCTACTTTCACTTTCTTCGGCTTCCGCTACGTCGAAATTTCGGCTGACAAAGACGTTGAACTGACTGACTTTATCGCAGAGGTTGTTGGCTCGGATACAAAAGAAATCGGTCATATGGAAACATCAGATGAGCTTGTCAATAAGCTTATCTCAAATGTAATCTGGGGTCAGAGAAGTAATTATCTTTTCATTCCGACAGACTGTCCTCAGCGTGACGAAAGACTTGGCTGGACAGGCGACGCTCAGGCTTTCAGTATGACAGCGGCTTACAATGCCGATGTGCTCGGCTTCTTCAGAAAGTGGATGCAGGATATGCGTGACTCGCAGAGTGATGAGGGAGCTTACGGTGATATTGCACCTCGTGTTTCCTACTGTTGCGCAGACAATGCGACAGCGTGGGGTGATGCAGGTGTTATCATTCCGTATAACCTCTATAAGCTCTATGGAGACAAGGAATTCCTTGAAGAACACTATCCGTCAATGGAAAAATACATCGCTCAGCTTATCGAAAATTACGGATTTGAAGGACCTATTCCTCGTTACGGTGACTGGCTTGCATACGATTACTGCAAGAATGAGTATCTCTCATCAGCCTTCCTTATCCATGACCTCGATATGATGGCATTTATGAGTGAAGAGCTTGGCAAGGCTGACAGAGCAGAGCATTACAAGGCTTTGAGAAAGGAAGCTCACAAGTATTTCGTTGACACATTTATGAAAGATGGCGAGCTTATCGATAAGACTCAGACGGACTATGTCATGGCAATAGCTTTTGATCTTGTTGACGGAGATTATCTCAAAAAGGCTTCTGCAGAGCTTGTGCAGAAAATCAAGGATAACGGCAACAGGCTTTCTACAGGCTTTGTAGGCACATATAATCTTTGTCCGGCACTTTCAAAGATTGGTGAGGATAATCTTGCATACACACTTCTTATGCAGAGGAATGAGCCGTCATGGCTTTACAGTATCGATCAGGGTGCGACGACAATCTGGGAGCGTTGGAATTCATATACTCTTGACAAGGGCTTCGGTGACGTAGGAATGAACTCCTTCAATCACTACGCTTACGGTTCTGTTCAGGTGTGGATGTACCGATATATGGCAGGTATTGAAACTGACGGAGTCGGATTTAAAAATATTCTTCTTCAGCCGAGAGTGGACACAAGAACAGCTGATGAGTTGCCTGACGGTCAGCAGAGAATGAAGTGGATCCGTTGCTCGTATAATTCAGTTGCAGGTCTTATTGAGAGTAACTGGACAAATGAAGAAAACTTTGTTTATGAATGTACGGTTCCTGAAGCACCTTCAGCTACTCTTCTTCTGCCTATCTTCACAAATAATGTTATCATCAATGGTGTGGAACACAGCTTCGATGATTTCGAGAAAGAAAACGGCTGTGCTGTAATCAAACTTGGTGCAGGCAGTTACGTCTTTGAGGAAGTGT
>JAZRNG010000204.1:0-14225 GCA_045648065.1 Acutalibacteraceae bacterium
TCAGACTGAGGCTCAACACCGCCCTTTGCGCACAAAACAGTAACTGAACCGTCAAGTACACGAAGTGAACGCTCAACTTCAACTGTGAAGTCAACGTGACCCGGGGTGTCGATGATATTAATTCTGTGATTTTTCCAGAAACATGTTGTAGCAGCAGATGTGATAGTAATACCACGCTCCTGCTCCTGAGCCATCCAGTCCATTGTTGCTGCACCGTCGTGTGTTTCACCAATCTTGTGGTTAACACCGGTGTAGAAAAGGATACGCTCAGTTGTAGTTGTTTTACCGGCGTCAATGTGAGCCATGATACCGATGTTTCTGGTTAATTCAAGTGGCACTTGTCTTCCCATATTAACCTCCGTAAATTAAACACTTTAATAAACACCTGATAAACAGGAAGATTACCATCTGAAATGAGCAAAAGCCTTATTAGCTTCAGCCATTCTGTGAGTGTCTTCACGCTTCTTGAATGCTGCACCTGTTTCGTTAACAGCATCCATGATCTCGTTAGCAAGACGCTCTTTCATTGTTCTTTCTGAACGAAGACGTGCATAAGATGTGATCCATCTAAGACCGAGAGTCTGACGTCTTTCAGGACGTACTTCCATAGGAACCTGATAAGTAGCACCACCAACACGGCGAGCCTTAACTTCAAGTACAGGCATTACGTTTTCCATTGCAGCTTCGAAAACCTCAACAGGCTCCTTAGCTGTCTTTTCTTTGATGATATCGAAAGCGTCGTAAACGATCTTCTGTGCGACACCCTTCTTACCATCGTACATAACATTGTTGATAAGTCTTGTTACCAACTTAGAATTGTAAAGCGGATCGGGCAAAACATCACGTTTTGCAATCTGGCCTCTTCTTGGCACTTCGCTTCCCTCCTTCATATTAATGATATCATAGGTACTCAAGTGACAAAACCCTGTGGCGCCAATGGAGAAGCACATACATAATATATATATACACTCTCACATTGTTACGCAGCGTACCTTACCCTGCGCAGCCTGCAAGAAGATTCTGTCTTAATAAAAACGTTCCTTTAAAGCAGGAATTACTTTTTAGCAGCCTTAGGACGCTTTGTACCGTACTTTGAACGAGACTGCATTCTTCCGTTAACACCCTGAGTATCGAGTGTACCGCGGATGATGTGGTAACGAACACCGGGAAGGTCCTTAACACGACCGCCACGAATAAGAACAACGCTGTGCTCCTGCAAGTTGTGACCAACACCCGGAATGTATGAAGTAACTTCAATACCGTTTGTAAGACGAACTCTGGCGATCTTACGAAGAGCTGAGTTAGGCTTCTTAGGTGTAGCTGTCTTAACTGCTGTGCAAACGCCACGCTTCTGAGGAGAATTCTGATCTGTAACAACGTTCTTCTTAGAATTCAAGCCTTTGAGAAGAGCGGGAGCTGTTGACTTCTTTTCGATAGTCTGTCTTCCGTTTCTGACTAACTGATTAAAGGTAGGCAAATACTACATCTCCTTTCATAGATTTTTGATGATTGCTTTACGGTTTCTGAGCAAAATCCGCTCGAACCCATATTAAAGCATTTTATATCATGCTCGGATATTCTATCACTATTGCATAGATATTGTCAAGCTTTTTTGTAAAAATATTCTATCAAAAAGCATAAAATCAGTATTTTTTGCCATTTAAAGAAGAGGTTTTTTATTTTCAGTGCTTCAGATCAAAAAAAGTCTTACATTTTTGTTGATTTGGAGTATTGATAGATAGGTTGTTTTTGATTACAATTAAACTATAAATATCTATGGAGGTAATACTATGAAAAAAGCATTATCACTTTTTCTTGCATTGATTTTCGCTATGCAGTTAGGTTTCTCCGCATTTGCAGGCTTCAATGCACCTCATCTCAGCCGTGATGAATGGGACAGTCTTTACTCTTCCCTCTGCGACGGCAACGAGCTTCCGATGCTCTGTGTGGGAGCTGACGAAACTCAGGTAAGCCTTGTATGGCACTGTGACAAAGAAACCGCAACTCCCGAAGTACGTCTTGCAAACAATACTTCAATGATTAATGCAGAAATCTTTGTAGGTGTGACAACTGAAGCAGAAAACGATTATCAGCTCGTTTGCCGTGTAAACATTGACGGTCTTGAAGAAAACACAACATATTACTATCAGTGGAACACAGGTGACGGTTGGAGTTCACCATGCAAGTACGAAACAAAATCCTTCACTTCTCACAAGGCGCTTGTTATCGGTGATATTCAGATAGGCGGACAGAGTGAAGACTCACAGATTCAGTCAGATGTCGGCTACAACTGGAACAACGTGCTCGCTGAAGCACTCGACGAAAATCCCGATATCAGTTACCTCGTATCGCCCGGTGACAATACATCAACAGGTAAAACCGCTGACGAATGGCAGACACTTCTTATGCCTGAGGCACTCCGCGGACTTCCGATGGCTCTTGCAATCGGTAATCATGACAAAAAGGGCATGACATACAACTACTATACAAATATGCCTAACGAGTATTACGGTAAGTATTTCGAGGGACTTGACCGTGATTTCTGGTTCCGTCACGGCGATGTTCTCTACCTCTTCTTTGATGCAACATCTGCGGATGCACATGACCATATGGCAATGGCTAAAGAAGCCGTTGAACTCAACAAGGATGCAAAATGGCGTATCGGCGTAATGCATCAGGCTCTCTTTGGCCCCGGATACAGCACATTCGATCCTGAAACACAGATTCTTCTCAACGCTGTATTCACACCTATCTTTGATACATATGACCTCGATCTCGTTCTTACAGGACACAGTCATCTCCAGGGACGTTCACACTTTATGACAGAGAGCGTAAGAGTAGGTAAGGCCGAAAGTGGAAAGACATATAAGAATCCCGACGGTATCATTTACCTCAACTCAAATGCCGTTTGTGATCATTCAAGCTTTGACTTATTCCAGCCACGCAACATTGCTTACTCTTTCAACGAAAACGACGTCACAACATACACCACACTCGAATTTGAAGGCGACACAATGAAGATTGAAACACGTCGCGGTGATAACAGCGATCTCCTCGACAGCGTTACAATCGAAAAGACAGAAGAGCAGAACGACGATATGATTCTCAAGCGTTTCCAGAGATTCCTTTATAAGGTTGTAGAATTCCTCGGACTTGTTTATATGAGAATTGATGCTCTTGTAGTTAAAATCCGCGGCGGACATTTTTAATCGAGATAAGCTTACAACCCCGACTTCTTATGAAGTCGGGGTTGTATTTTATAATTATTTATGTCGTTATTCAGAGACCGGTTTATAGTGATATACATTTGTGTTGATGAGCTTATCGTAATCAATTAAATGGAACAGGCTTCCGTCCGGCATCGGATAAACGCAGATATCCTCTGCTTCATTATCATAATTCGGAAGAGATCTGGTAAACTTCACCTCGACAGATCCGTCTGCGAGATCAACTGCAATCACCTGCTCTGTTGTGCTGTCTGATACATCATAAGAAAGATACAGGATACCTTCATATACTGAACCGCCCTGAAGTCTGTTGAGTTCCTCTTCGATAGGAATCGCCTTTATAAATTCCATCGTTTCAAGGTCATACTGAAGTATTTCGGTGACCCCGTCAAACTTTGAAGTATAAAGATAACTGTTTTCTCTGTCTACCGCACACCACGGGATACCGTCCGTCAGACGATCGCTGGTCAGGTCATAATATTTTCCCGTATATTCGAGTGTTTCGCAATCGTAGAGAAGGATAAAATTATAAAGATAACCTTCACCGTCGACATCACCTTCAACCGGAGCGTATATGTAACCGTTTGCACAGTCAATGCCTCCGATGTGGTTGCTACCGTATTTCTCGTAGAATTCTTTCGGGACAGCATTTGATTTTCTTTCAATGCATTTCATATTTTCATCAAACTTTGCAAGACCTGTGTGATTGATGCCTGTAAGTGAACCTGAGGTGTAAAAATATTCACCGTCATAGCAAAGTCCCTGTCCTGAAAACATTGAATTCACAGCAGTGAGCTTTTTGTGTCCCGTAATCTCATAGCCTTCACTTACAGAACTTGTTCCGAAACCGAAAAGGTATGTTACTATCAAGGCAACTGTTGTAAAAAACGATGTTATTTTCTCCATAATAAAAATCTCCTGTAATAAAACTGTGTTAAATCAACCGTACAAAGCTTCTCGTATTCTGTCAGGATAATCCGTCATCAACAGATCTGCACCTGCAGCAGCAAGAGCCTTTGCATCATCGGCATTGTTTACGGTCCAGTACTGTACTGAAATACCGTACTTATGTGCGTAATCAATAAACTCTGCTTTTCCGAAATTACCGAGAAGCAACAGTCCGTCATCCCAATAATATGGAAGCTGCAAAGCTTCAAACTTAATGTCCTCGTTACTCAGGTCATCATTTCTCGTAAAGCATCCATAAAAATCCACTATTTCAAAAGGATTTGCTGATCTGTTGATTTCATCGCCGTAGGTTTCGTCAATATAAGCTGAAACATCAGGCCAGAAGCTAGCGAGAATTACTCTGTCACCAAGGTCATATTCCTGCATCATTTCATATATTCCGTCAACAATCGAAGGTGCCCAGGGTGTCGGATATTTAATTTCGATTATGTATCTGTACTTACCGGGAGCTTCTGTTTCAACACATGTAAAAACGTCTTCAAGTGCTGTTATACGTATATCATCGGGGATATCGTCACCTCTGAGTCCTCTGTAAGGATAGCTGTCACCTGACTTGAAGTTTTCACCCATATTGAGTTCACGGAGTTCTTCATAAGTTTTCGAAAAAACAGTTGCACTTTCGTATCCGAAATGTTCTGCACTGTTACTGAATTCATCAAGAGAAAGACTGTGATAAAGCACGATTACACCGTCAAGAGTCATCTGGACATCCATCTCGATTATCGCAGAATCATCCTCGGAATAAACCAGATTTGACTTGATAGCCATAAGAGTATTTTCAGGAGCCGCACCTTTACCGCTTCTGTGCGACGAAATCAGAGTTTCACCGTAATCAGGAAGAAAGTATTCCCCCGTGTTCTGATTCAACACCTCAGGATCAACAGGTGACGGAGGGCTGAAAGAACTCAGACACATAATTCCCGCAACAACGAACAAAACTGTTTTGCGTAGAAACATATAAATTGCACTCATAAGCATATATGTTACCCCTTTCTATGCATTTCGGACATTATCATTTATTTAAAATATCAAAGACTGTTTATCATATCAAGGTGATTTACATAGTAACCATAAATATCCGAATTAACCTTAGTCATACCACCCTGAAGTGACATATGATCGCCTCTGTAAACCGGCATGATATTCCATATACCCTTTTCGACATCAGATGCATCATAAATCTTTGACGGTGCACTGCTCGGCGCGAGAGCTGAAACAGTGTTGACCAGGCCATCGTTTTCAAGCCAGGTTTCATCAATTTCATAACCGCTCTCAGTCAAGCCTGTGTAACAACCGATTTCATCTGCACTTGATTGGAACATTTTTTCCATCAAATCTTTATCCGCCACAAATGTACCGTCTTCTGTTTTATCCGTTGCAGAACAAGCGATGGAGAAATAGTACGTTCCGGGATCTGTAACAATAGTCTTGTTCAGTTCAAGTGCATTGTCAATATACATATCGTAATCTGCATTATCAGGCTCAGTCGGCATCGAAGCGTAGGCGCTCGTACCGTTATGAGGAGCCGCAAGAGAAGTCACAGAATAGATCCAATCCGCTTTACCTCCCGTAAACAAAGGTGAAACATCCTCAGGACTCGCATTCACCTCTTCCTCACAACCTACCGCCATAAGTGAAGCAAACAGACGTGTCGTCGCTCCGCCGAAAGAGTGACCGAGAATGTTGATCTTGTTCACGCTGTCCCATTCATCAATAAGAGCTCTGCCTGTAAAATCTTCACCGTATCGCTCGTGTCCGTAGCGTTCACTGTGGGCCTCACCGTAGTCAACAACCGTACCCGTCAGCTGTGCATAAAGCTCACACGCTCTGTCCCAAGCACTTGCAGTACCCGAAACCGATGCAGCGTAACACTCAAAGCCATCCTTATTCAGTTTTTTCATGAGGTCACCGTTGAGCATACCCCAATACGGGAAGAGATCATAATAAAAGTCGTACTCACCCCACCCCATAAGTCCGTGAACCCAGACATATGTGTAATTGGTATTCCACGATTCAGTATCTATCTCAGGCTTTTCTGCAGGAATCATCCACGAAAAAAGCAACATAATTATCGCCAACGGTATCGAAATAATTTTAGCCATAATATCATCTCCTTTTTATTATTCTAACACAGAAACATCAACTCTTCAATTAAAACAACACATACAATCTTGTGATTGTGTTTGATAAGGGATGTTTTTTACAGAAAAAACCTTCGGTGAATCTCACCAAAGGTTTTATAGCATACTGACTGTTTATTTTTTCAGCACAGGCATTTCTGTCATACGCAGTCTTGCACAGCCGTACGGACAAAGTTCAATTTCCTGTACATCGGAAATCGGTTCCGTAGATTTCGGAGTCTTTCTGCAGACAGATCTGTACGGAAATTTCAGTCCCCAGTCAATCTGCTTCATTTTCGCCCTGAGCGTCACGGGAGGTTCATCCTGTGAAAAAGGAATGTTTCCGATTTCATTGTAGCATACTTCAAATTCATCGTCTGCATATCCGTAATTCCACGGTGTAGTGGGAATAAACTGATAGTCGCAGTAAGGAAACTTACGTTCAACACCTTTTTTAACGTACTCACGCATTTCCTTTTCATAGCTGATCGGAACAGAGAAAAGCAAAGAACCCATCTGCAAAACATAGAGATCGTTCGGTCTCTTTTTGAAAAACGGCACTGTGTCGAAATCAATTTCAATCTCTGTCTTGCCTTGTTTCACAGAAAGTACTATATCCTTGATTTCTGCGTCTTTTTTATTAACCTTCAGGTTCTTCACAAAAGACGGGATGCGGATCACAAAATCAAAGTCTCTCTGAGCGTCTATATAATAATGCATTTTATTTTTGAACGGATAGTCAGTTTCAAGTCTGATTGTAATACCGTTATCATTCAGAACTGACGGCAGCATAACGGAATTGATAATCTTATCTCCACTGTGCATAAATGCAGAAAGTGCAAACTTAGGCCAACCCTGATTGAAGTTTGCTGTGCAGCAGCCAAAATTCGGTTCGAGACCGAAAGTGTGAGCATACGGTCCGTTTGTGCTGAAAGGTGCCATTATCATCGTCTTCTGACAGGCTATCTGATTGACCTGCTGAACATACTGATGAGTCCACATATCCTCGCTGAGCGTAGCGGGAAGTGCATTGAAAGCAAGCATTTCAAGCCGTTCTGCCCATTTATTTTCACCCGTGTGAGCAAAAATCTCTTCGTAAGAATACATCTGCTCAACTACAGCACAGCACTCTGTTCCCCTCGTCGGGTCAAGACCTGAGAGAACTTCATCTCCCGTAAAGCCTTCGAATGCAGTTCCGTTGTATCGGTCAAGAATTTCACGGAGCTTTTCCGCAGTATCGGTATATTCGTCACCCAGCAGGTCATGTGAAACCGCTTCACTTTTAAGCATCATCGCCATATTGACTATATGGGTATTCAGCACCCACATATGGCTCGGTTTTTTCCACGAATCAGTAGTAGTGGTATAATCAAACCCCTGCTTTTTAATAATCTTCGCAAGATCTTTTATCCAGTCTTCCTGATACCTTTCATACAAGAAATTCAGTGAAATAAAAGTTTCAAACCACCTGTATCTGCCCCACATAAAAAGCTTGATTTTACCGCCTTTGAGCAGGTCATAGTAGTTTTTGAGAACTTTATACATGACTTCAGGGATTCTCTCATCACCCGAGCATTCATAATAAACCTTGAGAGTCTTACATATAAGCTGTACAGCCCATGTGTCATATCGTGCCCTTTTTCCTTTTTTACAAGGGCAGATCCAGCCGTCTTCTTCCTGAGCTGAAAGAATGGCATCAATGTATTTTTTTACTGTTGTAATCTTTTCTTCATCTTCAAGAAGATATGCAAGCGGAATGAATCCGTCAAGCCAGTAAGGTACTCTTTCCCAACCTTCACGGGTCCCGCCGATCCACTTACTGTCACGTATATCCGGCCATATCTTATGCAGATTTCCGCTCAGTCCCTCTGCCTGAATTTCAAGCTGACGTCTGAGCCAGCCTTCAGGCTTCAGCTCTTTTGATGTATAAAAATTCCATTTATTCATATTTCATCACCTCAGGCAACTCTTTCTGCTACCTGTATATCACTTTCCTCGTTTTCAACTCCCTTTTTAATAAGGAAAATCAAAGGAATCAGAGCCAATATACAAACAACACCTGCCCATAGGAACATATTTTTGGCCGGAATTATTACTTCTGCCTGTGCTTCATTTATGATAGTCTGTGCAGCATACTGACACGCCTTATCACCGATAACAGGTCCTATGACCATCGGCAGGAGCACCACAAATATCATACGGATACCTTGGAAAAGACCCGACTTTCCTTCAGGAATGAAATCCTTGACAGCGGCACTAAAAAGAATATTGACAAGGGCATTACCAAGAACGACAGGTAAAACGCTTGCGAGGATAACGTAAATATTAGTACTCGTGGAAAGCATAAAGAATCCCAAAGTAAGTACAATGACACCTACTACGAGGCACACTCCCCTTTTCTTAATTGAGAGTCTGAGCAGAGTTACTATGCAGGCAAGCAGAATAACCGCAACAATCACAGCCATTATGATTACACCGGGTCTGAGAATATTTCCTATGCCTCCGTTGTCCGGGATGACAACGTACTGAATGTATGTAAGCAGATACGGATAGAAAACCTGAAAAGCAATTATCGCAAAGCAGAATGCCAAAAGAGCAAGATAAAGCCTTGAATTTTCTTTGATTACTGAAGGTCTGAAGCCGTAGATAAGATCTGACAGATATGAAGATGAGTTGTCTTGTCTTTGTACGGTACGCGGAGGATCTTTAATAAGGAATAATCCCACTACACCGCACAGGGTAACTATAAGACCGAGACCACCGAAAAAGAGCTTATAGCTTACAGTACCCGCCTGTGCGAAGCTGCCTACACCCGTTACTGCAAGAGAAGATACAGTTCCGACGACGGACAACACCGTTTCGACGGCAGGTCTTTGCCTCGGCACGGTAACATCCGTCACCCACGCCTGAAACGCAGCATCGTTACTCGTCGAACCCATAAAGGTCATCACAATATCCATAAGAATAATAAACCATACGGTTGTGGCAAGAATCTTTGTCTCATCGCTGAGGTTAAAAAGATCTGCTACGTTTTCTTTTGTGATGAAGCCGAACATTGCAGTAACCATACCCCAAAGAATATAGCCGACTGAAATAAACATTTTACGGTTTTTGAGTTTATCGCTCAGAGCACCCATTATGAAAGTCGTCAGAACTGCTGCAACCGCAGAGAGAGCAACCATACGCGCGACCGCTGTAGTAGCTTCCATAGAGCCTCTGATCGCCGCCTGAGATACGTCTGAATAAATCTCGTTGGTTATAAATGTATTGAAATACATATTTTCTGTATTCCACGCTACACCACCCATAAAGCAGAAAAGCGAGATTATAAACCAATTTTTCTTACTGAGTTTTTCCTTAGACAATATTTCTCACTCCTTTCAACCTATGTTATAAAAATACCATAAAAGCAAATGCATTTCAAGAATTGAATGACAAATAAGGCTTCGGAATTAAAAATCCCGAAGCCTTCAGTTCAGTTATCCTGCGGATATTTTATACCTGTGATTTTTCTGATTTCATCCATCTGACGTGTTATATAAAGTGTCTGCTCGTGTGTTATGACAGGACTTTCTTTCAGACCCTTTATAACACAGTCTGAGAAATGTGTTATCTGCTCCTCAAATCCGTTGCCTGCATACGGAACAGGGACAGTGCGTGTCTTGCCGTCATTCAGATGAATTTCAATCTCCTGCGGTGCATAGAATCTGCGCAAGCAGGCATATCCCTTCGTACCGTAGACAAAGCCTTCGTTCGGCTTTTTCAAAAGGATCGCACTCGAAACATCGGCTATCGCACCGTTTTTATATTTCATTAAAACGCAGGTGTGACTGTCAACGCCATTATAAAAATCTGACTGTGCATTAATCGTCTCAACGTCTTTTCCAAGGTACCATGATGCAAAATTCAGACCGTACACTCCTACGTCAAGCAAGGATCCGCCTCCGTTTTCAGGATTGAATACGTGGTGATCCATCTCGTCCTCGTCCATCGTGTAGCAGAATTTACCTTCAACACCGAGTATTTCACCAAGGTATCCGTTTTTTACAATTTCAAGCATTTCAACCGTACCAGGAACAAGTCTCGCCCACATCGCTTCCATAAGAAGCACGTCATTTTCTTTTGCACAGCGGAACATTTCTTCAGCTTCACGGCTGTTTACAGCCATTGGTTTTTCACAAAGTACGTGTTTTCCGTTTTTCATCATAAGGCAAGAACATCCTATGTGTCCTGAATGAGGCACAGCGATATATGCCGCATCTATAGTGTCAGACTCAGCCATCTTTTCATAGCTGTCAAAACGTACGGGAATATTGAATTCATCGCCGAACTTTTCTGCATTTTCTTTTGTCCTTGATGCGACAGCGACAAGCTCAGCGTTGCTTGCATTCTTTATAGCCTCAGCAAAACGGTGTGCAATCGTACCTGTACCTACTATACCGAATCTGATTTTAACTGACATTTTTGTTCCCCCATTCACAGAAATATCAATATTTTCTTGAAAGAAGTTTATCTGCCTCTTTTTTAGAAATTTTTCCTACATTGCAGTCAGCCATAACCTGCACATCCTTGTCATTGAGCTTATAGAAACACCAGACAACCAATGCAATAACGATACCTATGATAGGCACAATGTTATAAGTAAACCAAAGACCGTCAAGAGCCTTATCTGACTGCTGTGCGATTGCATTGATCGCGTCAAGATCTGCGAAGTCGCTGACCTCCTGCATAACACCATCGATTTCAAACTTCGTCTTGAAGCCAAACCAGCCGAGAAGAGCAAGACCCATTGAGCCTGATATCGCAGCTGCAAGTTTAACAGCAAAGGTCTGAATAGCAAATGTGATACCTTTCGCTTCCGTGCCGGTGGTGTACTGACCGTACTCTGCACAGTCAGGTGTGAATGCAAACGAAAGTACGCCTATGATTCCGAGAGGAATAGAGCGAAGCATATAAGTGATTACAAACAGAATGAAGCTGTTTCTCGTCGGAAGAATGAGGAAAGACAGAAGAATGGTCGCAATAACGCTGATCCTGAAAAGCTTGGTCTTATCCATTTTTCTGATAATCTTCGGCACAAGAAGAGCCATAAAAAGCTGAGGTATCGCCGCAACAGTGCCCGTAACAAGAGATGCCAGCGAATTATTATAGATATAGTAAGCCATAATCATATGCAGAGAGTTGTACGTCTGAGCACCTGAATAGAAAACATAACCGATATAGTAGATAAGAAGATACTTGTTACTCACAACATACTTAAGCATTCTTCTTACCGTGAACTGCTCTTCGTCGACAGACTTGTTTCTCTCCTGACAGTATTTACAGATCGGGAACATAGTCGCCATAGCCACGATCGCAACGATAACAGAAACAGGACCGTAACCGAGACCGACATACTCACCGATAAGTACAGATACGAGAACTGTCGTAAGTGCAGAGCCGACACCGCCGGTGATACCCTTGAGAGAAAGTATCGTGTTTCTTTCCTCGATATTGCTTGTCATCGCTGTAATGATACCGAAAGCAGGTACATCGCAGATCGTGTAAGCTGTATCCCAGATAATGTACGCTATCGCAAACCAGATGAGTTTGACTGTTTCTGTCGCAGAAGAAGGGATGATAAAAATAGCAATGGTTGCAATAGGAGTCACAGCACACGCTATTTTAAGCCAGGGAATATATTTCCGTTTACTCTTGAATTTGATCTTTTCGAAAATGACACCGAAAAGTGCATCATTGACAGCATCCCATACCTTTACCGCCAACACAACTCCGGCAGACTTTACAGGGTCGATTCCGACTAAAATAAGAAACGTCGTAAGAAAACCTGCTATCATATTGTAGATCATATTCTGACCGAAAAAATATGTGTAGTAGCTTTTTCTTTCAGGTTTGGTGGTCTGCCAAAGAGGATTCTGAAGTTTTATTTTTTTACCGCTCATAATTTCTTTCGCCTTTACTCTTCTTTAAGTGCCGCAAGGATATACCCCGCATTCTGCAGGACAATGTGAGGTTTGTCTTCGCTTTCATCAAGTATCTCCTGTGTAGTTTCTCCACTGAGAACAAGGACAGAGGTAATACCCGCATTAAGACCCGATTTTATATCTGTATAAATACGGTCGCCTACCACGCACGTCTCTTCCTCAGATACACCGAGAGCATCCATCGCAAGCTGCGGCATCAGAGGAGAGGGTTTTCCGATGACCACGGGACGTTTCTTAGTAGCATTATATATCATATCACAAACGCTTCCGCAGTCCGGTACAGAACCGAATTCCGTCGGGCAGACATAGTCGGGATTTGTAGCGATATACGGCAGATCAGGACGTGTCAGCAGCATAAAGCTTACATCGTGGAGCTTCTGAAAAGTAAGCTCTGTATCAAAGCCCATAACAATACACTCTGTCTCGTTTACGTCTGTTGTCACCTCGAAGCCTTCACGTCTGAGTTCATCTTTCAGAGACTCCGTACCGCAGACATAGAGTTTCTGTCCCTCGTGGTGCTTGTGAAGATAAAAAGCAGTAGCCTGAGAAGATGTCATAAAATCCTCTCTTGTCGCGGTTATTCCGAGTGAACCGAGCTTTTTGACGTAATCGTCTACGCTCTTTGAAGAATTATTAGTCATAAAGAGGTATCTTCTGCCTGTATTTCTGAGAGTATCCAAAAGCTCAAGAGTAAAATCATAAAGCTGACTTCCTAAATACAACGTACCGTCCATATCAAAAAGAAAAAGTTTTTTGCTGCGAAGCAACTCATTGGTCTGCATCAGTAAATCTCCTTTCGGTTTTCACAACATATCATATACGAATATCTTTCTTTTGTTCATACTCAGATAGTATAGCAGAAACAAAATAAGATTTCAACAACAGTAATCATCTTCGCATACGGCTTGAATACCGACAAAAACGAACATAATCTGCAATCAACGTAAATGATCCCATAAAATAGATTACAACCTGTTGAAAATGTAAAAATTTTGTGGTATACTTCTTTTGATTAAATTTTTATTTTGGGGTGTATATTATGGCAAAGTGGATCGATAACAAAACCGTAATTCTGACAGGTGCATCAAGCGGCATCGGTAAAATGCTTGCAGAAAGACTTATGAAGGAGCATAACTGTAAGGTAATCGGCGTTGCAAGAAGCGAAGCAAAAATGATTAAGTTCGTCGAAGAACTCGGTGAATATTCAAAACTCTTTACATACAAGCTTTTCGACGTTTCAAGCTATGACAACTGGCAGGAATTCCATGATTGGCTCGTTGAAAACAATATCAAACCAGACGTTCTCATCAACAATGCGGGTGTTCTCCCACGTTTTGACAGACTTATGCACTACACTAAGGAAGAGATCGATGAGTCAATCAATATCGACTTTTACTCAGCAGCATATTCTTCAAAGATCATGCTTCCGCTTCTTCTTAAGAGTGAAACTCCCGCAATCATCAACGTTGCATCATCTGCAGCACTTATGGCTCTCGGCGGAACATCAATGTACTCTGCAAGTAAGGCAGCTGTCAAAGGTCTGACCGAGGCTATGAGAGAAGAGCTCAGAGGCGAAGCTTACATAGGTCTTGTTTGCCCCGGATTTACAAAGACAGATATTTTCAGAAACCAGGGCGAAACAAACGGTATGGACCTTATCAATATGGTTTCAACTCCTTGCCACAAGGCTGTTAACACAATCCTTAAGGGAATCCTCAGCAAAAAGTCATATATCGTTGTAGGCTTTGACGGCAATGCAATGGGCAGATTCAACCGTCTTATGCCTGTTCAGGGTTCAAGACTTTTCAGCTCAGTAATCAAGGCATTCAAGATTGACCTTTTCGCTTCAACATTCGGATACGAAAAGAAAGGCGACAAGAAAAGTAAATAAAAATCAACATTTCCTAAGTCGAATAAGTCGGATC
>JAZRNG010000205.1:0-43876 GCA_045648065.1 Acutalibacteraceae bacterium
GTTCCCATTTTACTGATTTCACTGTTGAGTTTACTGATTTTGTTCATCAGCAAATCAAATTCTTTATTGCTGTTTTTAATAAACTTATCAGTTGATCTTATGTATTGTCCTGCTTCGATTTTAGCAGAGTCGATTATTTTATCAGCTTGTGTTAATGAACTGAATGAATCGGAAGATTTATTACAGGATGCAGATAAATTATTCAGTTCTTCAAGTCTGCTCTTCAACTCTTCGAGTTCTGCATCACGGTCAGATATGCTTATAAGCATTTGTTTGATTTGCTCTTCTAAATTCATAATATCACTATGAATATCAGATTCATTACTGATTGTCTGCAGTTCAGCGAGACAATCAATCACCTGACGTCGGTTGAATCCGCCGAATATTCTTTTTTTAAGGATGAATTCCTTGTTCATAGTTATATCTCCGCAAAATTTTCATTATTCAACTTTATATTATCATATTCACTTGTGTTTTTCAATATCTTTTGTCTTATCGTTTTATATATCTGTTGCACATAGATTAATGCTGTGTTATAATTCTATAAACAGAGTCGGAGGTGTATTTATGCTTGTTTATACTTGTGAACAAATGCGTGTAATAGAGGAAAATGCGGATGTAAACGGTCTTTCATATGTTCAAATGATGGAAAATGCCGGAAATGCTTGTGCTGATAAAATTCATTCAGTTATAAATGGTTTGGGTGGAGTCAGCAGAATAGTGACAATTATCTGTGGTGCCGGTAAAAACGGCGGTGATGGCTATGTAATAGCACGTAATCTTTCTGAAAGGGGATACACCGTAAACCTTATACTCGCAGATGGTTTTCCTACAGCATATGAATCAAAGATGATGTATTCTTATCTTGAAGATAAGCCGATTTCTGTATCAGATTTAAATAGCAATTATCCTGCTTGTGTTAACGCTTGTATGACCTCAAGTGCTATTGTGGACTGTGTATACGGTATAGGATTTCACGGTATGCTTAATGATCTGATTTCAGATTTTTTTGCCGAAATTTCTAAGTCACGTGCCAAAAAGTTTTCGGTTGATATTCCGAGCGGACTGGAGGGAAACAGTGGCGAGATAAATTCGACTTATTTCAAGACGGATTATACTCTTGCAATCACTTGCTATAAGCCTGTCCATATTTTAAAACCTGCTTGTGAAGCGTGCGGTATTTTAAAGCTTATCGATATCGGAATAGGAAAAGAATCCTATGAAGCAGTTGGCTCTGAAATTATAATTTCAGCTGAGCAGAATGAGATTAAAAGGTTCTTTAAGTCACGCCGATCAGATGCTCATAAGGGCGATTTCGGAAAACTTTTGTGTGTCGCAGGGTCAAGAGATATGCAAGGTGCGGCTGTGATGGCTTCGAGTGCTGCTGTTAACAGCGGAGTGGGTCTCGTTCGCTCTGTTTTTCCTGATGCTGCGTATCCTGCTATTGCTTCTAAGCTTACGGAGCCTTTGACCATGGCGATGCAGTCTACCACAAACGGCAATCTCAGTTACAGAAACATCGAAAGACTGTTACAACTTGCTGAAGATTCTACAGCAGTTTTGCTAGGATGCGGAATGGGCTTTTGCGAAGATACCGTTAAAATAGTTGAAACAATGTTATTAAACGTAGAAAAACCTATAATTCTTGATGCAGACGGAATAAATGCGGCAGCTGTTAATATTAATATATTGAAAGAGACTAAAGCTCCGTTGGTTCTTACTCCTCATATAGGTGAAATGTCCAGACTTACCGGTCTGCCTGTTGAGTATATCGAAAAGAACAGGGTTAAGGTTGCCAAGGATTTTGCTGCTGAGTATGGATGTGTACTTGTGCTTAAAGGTGCTAATACTGTAGTTGCTGCTCCTAAAGGGAATGTATATCTTAACCGAACGGGTAATGCCGGAATGGCTACTGGTGGTTCGGGTGACGTGCTTGCCGGAATTATTTCTTCATTTGTCTGTCAGTCTATGGGCGTTCAGTCAGCAACTATTGCCGGGGTGTACGTTCACGGTCTTTGCGGTGATACCGTGATGAGAAAGTATTCGATGCTTGGTGTGACACCTACCAAAATGATTGATGAGTTAGCCGAAGTTCTTTCTATTTTTGAACGTTAGGTTCGTGTGATGAGTGCGTAGATTTGCTTTTGTATTTCTTTTGATATTGGTGCTTACTTCGTGTAATGCAACGGTAAAACAACCTGAATATCCTATAGAGTATGGCGGAAAGGTTTATGTCAATTATGACGGAACTGACTTTCATGCTGATATTGTATATTCCTCTGGGAGTATGCATATAACGTTAGTTGAGCCTGTGCAACTGTATGGCACGAGCATTGAGTTTATAAAAGATGAAATAAAAGTGTGGACAGATTCTTTAGAACTTACATATCGATATGATTCTTCTGAAAAGATATTTCCGCTTCGGTTTGCATTTGAGGCATTAGAATATCTTAATACAGAAAAGCCTGAATTCGTCTTAAAAGATAACTTGATTTATACTCAGTTTTCGGTTGAAAATGAGATTTGCGAAGTGTTCCTGAAAAAAGATAGCTGTAAGCTTGTGACCGTAAAGTACAATGGGTTCAGTTTTGACTTTCATTAAAAACCTAAATATATATTTAAAGCATGAGGTGAGTTTTTCACTTCATGCTTTATTTTGAATATAATATAGTGTCATCTGTAACTCCCCGGGAATAAGATGATTATTCTGGCAGATGATTGGCAAATATAATATTGAAATTAAACTTCAGGAGTGATTTAAATGATTGTAAAACGGGGAGATATCTACTATGCAGATCTGAGTCCGGTTGTTGGATCAGAGCAGGGTGGGATAAGACCTGTTCTGATAGTACAGAATGATGTGGGAAATAAATACAGTCCTACAGTTATAGCGGCAGCTATAACGAGTCAACGATATAAGACTAACCTTCCTACACATATTCAGGTTGATGCAGAGGACTGCGGTTTGTCAAAAGACTCGATTGTTTTGCTTGAACAAGTCCGAACTATAGATAAGAAACGCCTGAAAGAACGAATGGGTAATTTACATGAACCGGATATGGAAAGAGTCAACAGAGCACTGTCGGTCAGCCTCGGTATATTAAATTGAATAAAAATGTCCGATCAATTATGACCGGACATTTTTTATAATGTTTGATTATTAAATTCACGCACGAACCATACATCTTTTACTTCGAAGCATCTTCCGTTAAGGTAACTGAGAATACCTGCTTCATCGTCAAAGTTAAAGATAAGCTTATAAGAGTAAAGAAACTGTTTCTTGTATCCGAAGTCTTTGTTAAGCTTGTTAGTGCCGTATTTTCCGTCTCCGAGAAGCGGATGACTGATAGAAGCAAAATGAGCACGTATCTGGTGCGTTCTTCCCGTAAGCAGCTCTACTTCAACCAGTGAAAGATCTTTGATGGAGTCTCTGCTTACGGTTTTATATTTTGTTCTGATCTCTTTAGCACCGTCAGTTTTGCTTTTTGTGACCTTTACAAGATTTTTCTTTTCGTCTTTGGTGAGATAGCCCTCTAACAGACCGCTATCTCTTTCGAGCAAACCATGGACAACGCAGAGGTAAAATTTGCGAAGATTACGCTTCTTCATCTGAGCATTCATTATTCTCAGGCTCTCAGCGTTTTTAGCAGCGATTACGATACCACCTGTGTTTCTGTCAATTCTGTTTACCAAGGCAGGCGTAAAGGAGTTTTCGTCATCAGGACGATATTCACCCTTGTCGTACAGATAACGTTTGAGACGGGTTATCAGGGTGTCTACGTATTCTTTGTCATCAGGATGACAGAGCAAACCCGTCTTTTTGTTAAGCAATACAATATTTTCATCTTCATAAATAATGTCTATATTTTTTGAAGCACCTGTAAAATCATACCTTGTTTCCGGTTTTACAAAAAATTCATCGTTTATATACATATCGACTTTATCTCCGATATGGAGTATTGTTGATATTTCTGCACGCTTTGAATTCACCTTGATTCTTTTGATTCGTATGTATTTATACATAAGTGCCTGCGGCAGATTAGGTACACTTTTACGGATGAATTTATCGAGTCTCTGATTTGCATCATTTGGTTTGATTTCAAAACTTTTCATAGTGTTAATTCTTAAAGCTGTGGATCGGAGCAGGTATTCTGCCGCCACGTGAAATAAAGTCATTGCAGTCGAATTCGTTTACTTTCATAATCGGAGCATAGCCTAAAAGACCTCCGAACTCAACAGTGTCGCCTATACTTTTGGCGAAGACAGGGATGAGGCGAACAGCAGTTGTTTTCTGATTTATCATACCGATGGCCATCTCATCAGCTATGATTCCGGATATGGTTGAAGCTTTCGTGTTTCCGGGTATAGCTATCATATCAAGGCCTACTGAGCATACACAGGTCATAGCTTCAAGTTTTTCTAGTGTAAGAGCGCCGACGTTAACTGCATCAATCATTCCTTGATCCTCAGAGACGGGGATGAATGCACCGGAAAGACCACCAACGTATGATGAAGCCATAATTCCGCCTTTTTTCACCTGATCATTAAGCAGGGCGAGAGCGGCTGTTGTGCCCGGAGCACCGACTCTTTCGAGACCCATTTCCTCAAGTATTTCAGCTACGCTGTCACCGATAGCGGGGGTAGGTGCGAGTGAGAGGTCTATAATACCGAAAGGTACATCAAGTCTCTTTGAAGCTTCCTGAGCGACAAGCTGTCCTACTCTCGTAACTTTGAATGCGGTTTTTTTGATTGTTTCGCAAAGCGTACCGAAGTCTTTGCCTTTTACCTCGGCTATTGCTCTTTTAACGACACCAGGACCACTGACACCTACGTTGATGATTGTATCTGCCTCAGTAACGCCATGGAAAGCACCGGCCATGAACGGGTTATCATCCGGAGCGTTGCAGAAAACAACAAACTTAGCACAACCAATGGAACCGTTGTCTTTTGTTAATTCAGCAGTCTTAACTATAGTCTCACCTATAAGCTTTACAGCATCCATATCGAGACCTGTTTTTGTGGAACCGACATTAACGGAGCTGCACACTCTTTGTGTTGTCGCAAGTGACTGAGGAATAGATTCGATAAGAAGCTTATCGGAGTTTGTCATACCTTTAGACACGAGCGCTGAAAAACCACCTATGAAGTTAACCCCGATTGTATCTGCTGCGCGGTCGAGCGTCTTAGCGATTTCAACATAGTCTTTTACTTCTTTACAACATGCTGCTCCGATCAAAGATATGGGGGTGACGGAAACTCGTTTGTTGACAATCGGAACACCAAAATCTAATTCTATTTCTTTGCCGACCTTGACCAGATCTTTAGCTTTAGTAGTGATTTTATTATAAATATTCTGACTTGTCTTTTCTACAGAGTCACTACAACAGTCCAGTAGACTGATTCCCATAGTTATTGTTCTGACATCGAGGTTGTTTTCCTCGATCATTTTATTGGTTTCTCTGACTTCAAATATATTGGTCATGGTGTCACCTCAGATTCTGTGCATGATATTGAATATATCTTCATGCTGCATTTTGATTTTAACACCAAGCTCGTCGCCGACTTTTTCGATTTCTTCAACGAGAACTGAAAAGTCACTGGTGCTTTTCTGTGCATCAACGATCATCATCATGTTGAAAAAGCCCTGTACGATTGACTGATTGATATCAAGAATATTGATGTTGTTTTCGGCAAGAAAAGTGCAGACTCGTGCTATTATTCCGACTCTGTCTTTGCCGATTACTGTAATAATTGTTCTGTTCATGGTAATTACTCCTTGTAGTTGTTATTTTCTTCCTCATTCAGACCGCTGAGAATTGCATTAAGATCAAGTTTCTGCGAGTTAAGAAGCTCATCGGCCTTGGAAAGGGTAGGCTCGTTATTTTTAAGTTGATCTTCATACTCATCTTTAGGCTCGAGCAGGGCTTCCACGTCCTCAATTGTCGCATTCTGTCCGAGATCCTCGGCCATCATTTTGTCGATACCTTTTGGCCCTTCCTCTTCGTTGCTTTCATCCTGAGTGTTTGTGGTTTTCAAACTCTTTGTGAAATCTTTTTTTCTGTGTCTTCTGAAAAGATATTTAAGAACAATGAAGAGCATTACCCAAAGGAAAGTAATTACAGATACAGCGATACCGATGAGCAAACCTTGCGGTTCATAACTGAACTCGATCTCATGCTGACCTTCACTGAGCATCACGCCTATCAGGGCGTCTCCGATCTTTACTTTTTCTACTTCTTCACCGTCGACTTTTACTGTCCAGCCTTCGTCATAGTTGATTGAGGTATACAACATTTTATTTTCAGCTGCATTGACGGTGCCTTTTATATAGGTTTCGTCGAACTCTTTTATTTCAAGTGCACCTTGTCTGAGAACTTCATAACCGGAATCAAGTATATCCATATCAAGTCCTGCAGCATAGCATTCAATATATCCGGAATCTTTTCCTGTCGGAATCGGAATTTCTACAGTGAGAATTTCTCCGGGTGCACATTTTCCACAGTCGAGTATATACGGCTCATTAACATGCTGTACAGCACTGAATTCGGAACTGTCAGTATGAACATCGATGGTATCAATGGTGCTTCCCTTGAAGTAAAGATAAACATTCTGACTTTCCGGAATGTAATATTTCAGTGTGATCTTACCGTCAGCATCGTTGATTTCCTTGAAGTATGAGAAGGTATCGTTATAGAAATCTATGCCGTTATCCGAGATGTTTTCAACGTTGTACTCCTGTACGTCAATTGGTTTTAATGCACCGTAAATACCTGTAGCATAGTACCAAAAATCATTATGCACATCAAAAGGATTTGAATAGTCATAATTGAAATCAACCATTTTTTCGTTGACAGTATAAGCAAGCGGAAGATAATACTTGTTTTCATACGCTGTGTACTTGCCGCAGTTTGCAACGAATTGATAGAGATCGGTATTGATGTTTCGCTCATCATTTTTAACGAGATATTTTAAAGACATCATTGCGTTGTAAACAGGTGTCTGTGAGTAGTAAATATAACTGTTGATATAGTTACTGTCCATACCGAGTTTATCCTGAAGGTTTGCTGACTTTTCATATGCCATTGAGGAAAAGACTGAGATACCGTTATAGTTGAACCAGGATGGATCCATTATAGTGTTACTCCAGGTAAGCTCCATTCGGTAATCGTCAGATTCTTCCTTTTTGTCAAGTGTGTCTTTCAATACTCTGAAATCGTCATAATCATTAACGAAATTTACTTTCTCCTGAGTGATTTTGATGTGGTCAATGTCAGCTATAGCTACTTCGGAGAATACACAGCACATCAACAGTAGTGCAACAGCTGACTGTGCTATATCTTTCTTTTTCATCAGACCGAGGATCAGTGTATATGCTGCAGTGAAGCCGACGGTGATGTAGACGGTATCGTTGTCAACGTTACCCATTCCGATTTCCTGGACAAGAACTGTGAATAAAAGTACTCCGAGACCGGAGCCTATTATTCCTTTGATTGATATATCTTTGATATGAACGATTACCTGATATGCCATCTTTAAAATAAAGAATGAATAGATAAAAGAGAAACGGAAGGGAAGATCGTTCGGGAAGTGTAATGCATGAAGAATGTAGTTTGCATAGTTAAGGTTGAATCCGATAAAGAAAACTGCAAGAAGAAGAATGTGAAGTGTTTTTTCTTTTGCACTGATTTTACTGCAGAAAGCGTACAAAGGAATAAGGATAACTGCGAGTACACCGCTGTAAACATTCGGAAGTACAGTATCTCCGCTGCTTCTGATAGTAGGCTCAAGTGCTGCAAGATGATTTGCGATAAAATCAAAGATTGTGTTGTAATATACAGTTTCGGTCGGGAATGTACCGGAAGTAGCTGAGCATGCCTTGAGGCAGAAATAAGTAGGGATCAATGCGAACGCTGTAAGCAGTGCAGCTGTTACCGAGCTTGTTGCAAAAAGAACACCGCTTCTTAAAAATTTGTTGTATATGATTCTGTTTATCAAAGATGATTCCTGCTGGCCCTCGTCGTTGATTCTTACAGGAATATCGCCAAAGTTTTCTTTGAAACCGTTTTTGCTGAAGAAATATACAAGGAAATATATGACTGAAAAGATACATATCATATAAGCCATATAGTAGTTTGTGAAAAATGCGAGTGCGAGGGATACAACATAGAGTTTGCACTTTCGCTCGTTGATAATGTTTTCGATACCAAGCACTACAAGCGGAAGCAGATACATTGCATCTATCCACATTATATTCCAATAATATGCTATGAAAAATCCGCAGAATGCATATAACAGACCGAAGGCGGAGATTGAAAAGTCATTTTTCTTTGTTGATTTTTTCAGATAATATGCAAAACATGAAGCAGAAAGCGCATTTTTGATAAGGACCATAGCTCCTACAGCTTCCGGAATATTTTCGTGTCCGGCTATAAGTGCTGCCAAAGCTCCGATCGGGCTTGAAAGGTAGTTGAAGTAGTTGCCTATAAAGCTACTGCCACTGCCGGTAGTCCAGGAGTAAATCAGACTTTTGCCTTCTGTTATCCTGTCAAAAAATTCAGCAAAGAGCGGACCGTACTGATGGAAAAGATCCATTCTGAGCACAGTTCTGCCGCCAAAAGGAATGATCTCGTAACAATAATATACAAGAAGCATTAATACAACTGAGCATATAAATGCAAGTGAAACATATATATTATTATCGATAAATCCGGACAGGCGAGTTTTACGCTTATTCAATGTTTTAGTTTTAGACTTCAATGAACTCATCCTTTCAGAATATACTCTTACAACATATTACCACATTTATATATTTCTTTCAATATCTTGTGGTTAAAGTTCATATTATTTTTACTAAAATTTTGTTCTAAATCGGGACAAGTATTCATAGAAAAGTAGTGGTGATCGAAAATGTCAAACGAAAAGACAGAGAATTTAAATACAATTATCCGTTATTTGCCTGAAAAGATGAAAAAAGCTTTGCTGAATTTAGGTGATAAAATAAATGATTTATGCGAAATAAGACTCAGAATCAACAGTCCGATTGTATTGATTTTAACTGATGGCAGAAGTTTTTTAACTCAGTCCGGACGGCTTACGTCGATTTACAGCGATAATATAATGAAAACGGATCAGCATGAAATCACAACTATGTTTGAAAAAATGTGTAACTATTCAGTATATACGTTTACTAAAAATATATGTGACGGATTTTTAACATTAGAAAATGGCTGTCGTGTAGGTGTTTACGGAACAGCCGTGATTGATGGAAGTAAAATTCTGTCTGTACGAAACGTTAAAGGAATGAATATTCGTCTTGCAGGTGTTCATAACGGAGTTGCTGATAAATTGTTGCCGCTTTTCAGTAAGGCTGGAGCCAATGTTTTGATCTGCGGTCCGCCCGGATGCGGAAAGACAACCGTACTAAAGGATCTTGTACGCAGACTTTCCGATGATATGAATTATAACATTGCAGTGATTGATGAAAGATATGAATTTGAAAATTACTATTTAGGATATAATACTGATGTCCTCAGCGGATATCCGAAATCTGATGGAATACAGATTTCTGTAAGGACACTTTCACCTGAAATAATTGTATGTGATGAAATAGGTACTGTTGCTGAAATCGATTCGATAAAAAGCGGTCTGAACAGCGGGGTTTCTTTTGTTATGAGCTTACACTGTAAAAATATGTGCGATCTTATGAATAAGATGCAGTTCAGAATGCTTGAAAAATCAGATGCAGTTGACTATGTTGCGTTTCTGGGGGATAAATCGGGTGTGTCTGAAATATATAATATCAAGGAGCTTTACAATGAATATAACTGCACTTCTGATGATAGGGATTTCGTTTGCTCTCGTGGGTAGATATCTTTCGTACAGGATGACGGTGCGGGTAAACGTTCTTGAAAAGATTGATCTTATGTTCACAATTATAAGCAATGAAATCTGTTATGTATGTATGCCGTCAGATGAGATAGCAAGATTGCTGTGTAAGAAGAGCGACCTGAAAGATCTCACTTTTTTAAAGAAATGCGTAAATCTCATTGATTCAGGAGAAGATTTTCCTGTGGCGTGGAAGATGTCTCTTGAAGATAAAAATAACACACTTTTTATAAGAAAAAAGGACGTGGAACTGTTAAAGGCATTCGGTGAAAATTTCGGAGTAACGGATGTCGAAGGTCAGGTTTCTCTTTGTAAGCTGTATGAAGAAACGTTACGACTTCATCATGCAGAAGCGATAAGAGAAAAAGAAAGATTTTCAGGTCCTGCTACGATTCTTGGGCTTTTGTGCGGAATAGGTGTTATTGTTGTTTTTTTATAGGAGAGTATCATGGAATTGGTCTTGAAAATTGCCGCTGTCGGAATAATTGTTGCCGTTTTACAGCAGATTCTGAGCCGTTCCGGACGAGATGAGTATGCGATGCTGATGATTCTTGCGGGTATAGTTACTGTGATTGCTATGCTTTTCAGCGAAGTTTCTGCCGTGTTTGACACTATATCATCGTTATTGTCTTTTTAATCATGGATATAATTAAAATCATACTATTTTCGATTTTTGGTACTGTTGCTACATTAATTATAAAACAGTTTAAACCGGAATTTGCTCCCTTTGTGCAGTTGAGCTGTATTATAATTATTTTTACCTTGGCGTACGAGGGACTCAAAAATATACTGACAGCAGTAACGGATATGATTTCGGGATCCGGAGTAATACAAGATGAGTACATTTTCTTGCTGATTAAGGTGTTATCGCTTGCTATTATCAGCAAGATTGGAACTGATGTGTGTAATGATTCAGGGTGCAGCGTGTTAGCAACGGGGGTGGAGTTGGCAGGAAAGATTGCTATTCTTACACTATGTTTTCCGTTACTGATCAGTATGTTGAATCTTACGACAGGAATTATCAGTTGATATGATAAAAAAAACATTTAAACTTATTCTGCTCTTTGTATCGATTATTATAATAATCGCTAATTCAATAGTAATTTCTTTTGCTGAGTCGGAGGTATCTTATTACGGTGGCGATCTGATTTTTGAAGGTTTACCTGAAGAAATTAAAGAGATTTTCGACGAGCTCGGTGTGACTTCTGTTGATTTTGAGTCAATGTTCAATGTAGAGTTAGAGGATATATGGAGCGTCATAAAAAAACTGATTACAGGTTCAGTTGAGTCTCCGTTAAATTCTTTTTTAAGAATTATCGTTCTTATTGTGATTCTGGCTGTTTTTGAATGTTACATACCTGATGGGCATAAAATCAAAAATCTGATGAGGCTGTCGTCAAATCTGCTTTGTATTTTTAGCATTATCAGTCCTTTGTCTACCGCTGTTACTTCTGCGGTTTCGTCTGTGACCGTATCTGAAAATTTTATGCTCATACTCATCCCGGTATTGGCCTCAGTTTTGTCGGTATCAGGAAATCCTGTTTTAGCCGGTGTTTTTCAGGTAGTTGCATTCAGTGCAGCACAGGTTATTTCAGCAGTTGCAGCAAAAATATTTGTACCATTGGTAGGCGTGATTCTTTCAATTGATATAACAAGCTCTTTCATGCCTGAATTTAAATTATCGGGCCTTTCGAATGTAATTAAAAAGACTGTAACCGCTGTTATTTCTTTTTCTGCTACTCTTTTTGTATCATTCTTGGGATTGAAAGGGGGGCTTGCGAATGTCGCAGACAGTTTTGCACGTAAAGGTATAAAACTTGTGATTAGTTCAACAGTTCCCGTTGTTGGAGGTGCTTTGAGTGAAGCATATTCAGGTGTACTGAGCAGTATAGTTCTTGCAAAAAGCACAATGGGTGTATTTGGAATAGCAGCCATTGCATTGATCAATTTACCATCGTGTATACAGCTACTGTTCTGGATTTTTGCTCTGAGGATTTCAGCAGGAATTGCTGATTTGTTTGATCAGTCCGGTATATCGGTGCTTCTGAAATCTATCGCATCATCATTGGTTTTGCTTAATGTTATTGTTGTTTTAGTGGCTGTGCTTTATATAGTTTCTACTGTTATGGTACTTATGTTGAAGGCGAATTAGTATGCAGTTTATTAAAGAATGGACAATGGGTCTTGTTATAATATCAAGTGTTGCAGCTGTAGTATTTTTACTTGCCCCTGCCGGAAAATTTGAAAAAACATTGAGAACATCAGTGTCGATAGTTTTGCTTGTTGTAATGTTAAAACCTTTTATTATTTTAAAAACACCGGAAGTATTGATGAATGATTTTTATACTGAATACGAAACTACACCCGTTGCAGGTGAGGATATGGTTAAACATTTTCGTGATATTCTTGAAAATAAGATATTAAATACACTTTCTGATGCCGGATATATTCTCAATGATGTTAAATCGGAAATTATAATTAATAATGAAAATGAAGTATCTATTAAAAGTGTTACTTTATTTATAACTGAAGAGGAATCAAAAAATTCAGATTTGATATCAGAGATTATTGAGAATGAATATGGTATCATTGCTCAGATCGAGGTGATGGATTGAATAAAGTTTTAGCGGGAGTTTTTCAGAAAATCAAGGTTGATAAAAAAATCCTGATGGTTCTGTCACTGGGATTGGTCGGGATAATTTTACTTGCGGTTTCAGAGATAATGCCTGACGAAAAAACAAAACAACAAGGTGCTGAAGAAGAGGAGGAAAACATAAGTTTTCATGAATACGAAAAAAGCCTTGAAGTGAGACTTGAAGATTTATTGAAGTCTATTAACGGTGCGGGCGAGGTGAAAGTTATGGTTACTGTAGAAAGTAATGACGAAAAAGTATATGCGACTGAAAGCTCAAGGTCTGAAAACAAGGAAGATAAAAAATATGTACTGATAGACGAAGATGGTAATGATAGCGGTTTGCTTCTGAAAATTTCACAACCTGAAATCAGAGGAGTTGGTGTTGTATGTCAGGGTGCTGAGTCACCACAGGTCAGGCAGGAAATAACTGCAACTGTCACGTCTGTTCTCGGGATCAGCTCAAATCGTGTAAATATCTCTAAAATGAAATCTGTTAACGGAGGATAATTATATGGTTTTTAAGAAAAAACAGATAGTAACAACGACACTTGCTCTCGCTTTGGGTGCAGCTGTATTTATAAATTGGTATTATACAAAGCCCCAGACACGGTCAACGCTGAATGCAGAAAATACTACCGGAGCGACTGAAAGCGAAAATCTTGGCGATGCACAGTATGTCTCTGCTACTACCGTTAGTTCAGGAGAAAAAACACTTGCTGATTTTAAACTGAAACGTAATTCAGCACGTGATGAAGCGAAAGAAACTCTCAATTCTATAATCAAAGATCCTAAATCTTCTCCAGAATCAGTTTCACATGCTACGCAATCATTACAGATTATAACTGAAGATATAAAAGATGAAGCTGACCTTGAAAATCTTATTACTGCAAAGATTTCAGCGGATTGTATTGTAATAATTGATTCAGAGGTTTGTCAGGTTATACTTGAAAAGGGTATACTTACTGAGAATGTTTCTTTACAAATTAAAGATCTTGTTGTAAAACAGACGAAAATTCCGTCAAAAAATATAACAATTATTGAATTAAAAGGTTGATGTATTCAAAAAATGTGGTATAATATGCATTAAAGTATGAATATATACAGTTAGTGCACCTTAAAATTCGGCTGTTGCCGTAAATACTTCATTACGTGCCCTCTGTATTCATACGGAGGGTTATATTTTTTGAAAGGATGAAATAAATTGAGTACTATTGCTGAAAAAAGACGTAAATCACGAGAACAAGCTTTCATTGTTCTTTTTGAAAAGTCATTTAACGATGATATGAGTATTGATGATATTGTCAGTATCGCGATTGAGTCAGAAGTGATTTCTGAAGATAGTTTTATGGATAAGATTCTTAAAGCAGCTGATGAGAATATTAATGAGATTGACAATGAGATTGAAAAGAATCTCAAGGGTTGGAGTAAATCACGAATTTCAAAAGTCAGTCTTGCTTTACTCAGACTTTCTATTACTGAAATGAAGTATTTGGATGATGTACCTGTAAGTGTGTCTATTAATGAAGCTGTAGAGATATGTAAAATATACGGATCAGATGAAGATAAATCGTTCATAAACGGTGTTCTGGGTTCGGTTTCGAGAAGTTCTGAGGCATAATATGGCATATTTTTTAGGTATTGATACCAGTAACTATACCACTTCGTGTGCTATATATGATACTCAAAATGGTAACGTCTTGCAGAAAAAGAAACTTTTACCTGTAAAGCCGGGCGAAATCGGATTAAGACAGAGCGATGCTGTGTTTCATCATACCGTACAGTTACCTGTACTCATAAATGAACTGTTTGAAAGTTTTGACGGTAGGATTGATGCGATAGGAGTGTCAGAGGTTCCGGTACGGATGAAAGGCTCATATATGCCCTGTTTCCTTGCTGGGATGAACGCTGCATCAGTCGCAGCAAGTGTGCAGAAGATTCCGTTGTATAAATATTCACATCAGCAGGGTCACCTTATGGCAGCACTGTATTCGGCTGGAAAAACGGAACTTTACAGTAAGGACTTTCTTGCTTTTCATGTTTCGGGAGGTACAACCCAGCTTCTGTACGTAAGAAATGAGCTCGAAACAGATCTTATTGCTTCTTCATTGGATCTCAAAGCAGGACAGGCTATCGACAGGGTTGGCGTTATGTTGGGTTTTCCTTTTCCGGCAGGCAGATTTGTTGATGAACTTGCATCTAAGAGTGATAAGAGATATAAAATAAATATAAAGCTCAATGAAGGTAATTGTAATCTTTCCGGAGTTGAGAATAAATGCAGGACTATGCTCGATAAGGGCGAAAATCCTGAGGATATCTGCAGATATTGTATTGATTATATTATGTTAACTTTAGAAAAAATGATGTTATATGCACTTGAAAGGTATGGAGATATGCCGGTACTTTTTTCTGGTGGAGTAATGTCAAATAGTATAATAAAACAACATTTCACAGAGAAATATGGTTCTTTTTTTGCAGAACCTGAATTTTCTTCTGATAACGCTGCGGGAATTGCGATTTTAACTTCAATGGAGAAATGTTAATGGCAGAAGCTGTTGTATTGAATATAACACAACTGAATATGTATGTTAAATCAATTCTTGATTCTGACTTGCTTTTGCAGAATGTTTTTGTTGTCGGTGAGATATCAAATTTTACCAATCACTACAGAACCGGTCACTACTACATGACGCTGAAAGATGAAAACTCATCCATAAAAGCTGTTATGTTCCGCTCAGCGAATCAACGTTTAAAATTTTTACCCGAAAATGGTATGAACGTTATTGTAAGGGGACGTGTATCTCTTTATGAGCGTGACGGTCAGTATCAGCTTTATATTGACGACATGCAGCCTGATGGAGCAGGATCACTCAACCTCGCTTTTGAACAGCTTAAAAACAAACTTGCCAAAGAAGGATTGTTTGATCAGTCGGCAAAAAAAGAAATTCCGCACAGATGCAGACGTATCGGTGTTGTCACATCAGCCACAGGAGCTGTTATTCAGGATATAAAGAATGTTATTTCAAGAAGATATCCGCTGGCTGAAATTATTTTAGCACCTGTTGAAGTGCAGGGTGTAAATGCTGCATCTCAGATTGCTCAGGCTGTTGATAAATTCAATTCGGGCGATTTCGCTGATGTTCTTATTGTAGGCAGAGGCGGTGGCTCGGTAGAAGATTTGTGGGCTTTTAACGAAGAAATAGTTGCTCGTGCAGTCTACAGAAGTAAGATTCCGGTAATTTCTGCTGTAGGTCATGAAACTGATTTTACCATATGTGATTTTGTTGCTGACCTAAGAGCTCCTACACCCTCAGCGGCTGCTGAGTTGGCTGTACCTGATGTTAAGGATGATTTCTCGTTTATAGCTGCAGCACTTTCTGATAACAAATCAGTTATTGAGAAGAAGATTAATGTTGATAAAGAAAAACTTGGACTTATCAGAGGAAAATTAAAACTTCTGAGTCCGTCAAATATGATTGATGATCGTATGAACACTGTTGCACTACTGTACTCTAAAAGTCTTTCTCTGATTGAGTCTTCTCTTCATGATGAGACCGGAAGATTCGGGGTACTGTGTGCTAAACTTGACACAATGAATCCGATAAAGGTTCTTACGAGAGGTTATTCAATTACAGTCAAGGACGAAAAGATAATCAGCAGTGTTAACGATTTGCACCAAGGAGATATAATTAAAGTCAAGCTGTCTGATGGTGAAAAAGAATGTGAGGTGCTTTGAGTGGCAACTAAATTAACTTATGAACAAGCTATGACGCGTCTTGAAGAAATTGTAACTAAGCTTGAAGACGGCAGTCTTTCACTTGATGAATCAATAAAACTTTTTGAAGAAAGCACGAAGTTAGCTGTGTTTTGTAATGATTGTCTGGAGAAAGCTAAGTTAAAAGTAACTGAGCTTTCTGCAGCGGAATAGGATGTATGAAATGAATAAATATATTGAATTGATTAATCACTCTCTCAACGATTTTCTTCCGGAGTCTGATGATACAGTTTCTCAGGCAATGCGATATAGTATTGAAAATGGTGGAAAAAGAGTTCGACCGTCACTATTACTCGCTTTTTGTGAACTGTGCGGTGGTGATACAGATAAAGCTATGCCTTTGGCGTGTGCTTTGGAGATGATACACACATATTCTTTGATTCATGATGATCTGCCGTGTATGGATGATGATGACTTCAGACGCGGAAAACCGTCATGTCATATCAAGTTTGGCTATGAATATGCTTTGCTTGCAGGTGATGCTTTGTTAACTCTTGCATTTGAAACTGCACTTAAAGCTCAGCTTCCGGCACCTTTGGTAATCAAAGCTGTGAGTGAGTTAGCTAAAGCATCAGGTTGGGCAGGTATGGTTGGAGGTCAGGTTATAGACCTTCAGAATGAGCATAAAAAAGTAAATGTTGAAGATGTTGTCAGAATGTATAATCTGAAGACAGGTGAGCTTATCCGTGCGGCCTGTGTTATAGGTTGCATTTCAGCCGGTGCCTTGGATATGATTCCATATGCTACTGTTTATGCTCACAACGTAGGACTTTCATTCCAGATAGTTGATGATATACTTGATATCACAAGTGATTCTGAAACTCTCGGAAAGCCAGTTGGAAGTGACGAAGAAAATGAAAAATGTACTTATGTTTCACTCAAAGGAATCGAGGAGTCAAAGCGTGTTGTGTCAGTTTTGACGAATGAAGCTGAAAATGTCCTTAAGAATTTCAAAGGTGACACTTCTATGCTCATCGATTTTGCTGAAAAAATGAAGAATAGAAAGAATTAGAAATATATCTTGGATGTGGTTTAATGGATAAGGATTTAAAATATCTTAACAATATACATTCTCCTGATGATATAAAAAAACTTGATGATAATTCTTTGTCTGAATTATCTGATGAAATACGTAAGGTTCTTATATCTACTGTTTCTAAAACAGGCGGACATCTTGCTTCAAATCTTGGTGTTGTAGAGCTTACCTTAGCTATACACAAAGTTTTTGATTCTCCGAAAGACAAAATTGTGTGGGATGTCGGTCATCAGGCTTATACACATAAGCTTATAACGGGCAGATTTGATCAGTTTGATACTATCAGACAAAAGGATGGCATTTCTGGATTCTGTCATCCTAACGAAAGTGAACATGACACTTTTTACAGCGGACACAGTGGTACGTCTGTGTCATCTGCATACGGAATAGCTCAGGCTAATAAGATCATGGATGATGATTCTTATACAGTTGCTGTTATCGGTGACGGATCTTTTACCGGTGGTCTTGTTTATGAAGCTTTAAACAATGCAGGAAGATCAAAAACAAAGCTGATTGTAATTCTCAATGATAATGAGATGTCGATTTCACCCAATGTTGGTTCACTGGCTAAACATCTGGCTAGAATTCGTTCGAAGAAACGTTATGTCAGTATGAAAGCTCAGCTTGAACAGTTTCTTTGTAAAATACCGTTAGTAGGTCATGGAATCGCTAACGGTCTGTATAATGTAAAGACTACAGTTAAAAATTTCTTGTATGAAAGCACTATATTTGAAAAGTTAGGCTTCAGATATATGGGACCTGTTGACGGACACGATATTGATATTCTGACAGAAGCACTTAATACGGCGAAAGAAATCGGATCACCGGTTGTATTACATGTAAATACCGTAAAAGGCAAAGGTTATGATTTCGCAGAAAAGGATCCCAGCACGTTTCATGGTATTTCTAACTTTGATATCGATACAGGGGAGTGGGTATCGGGAACTGATACTTACTGTAATGAGTTCGGTAATCTTATGTGCTCAATTGCAGAAAAGGATGAACGTATTTCTGTTATAACTGCTGCAATGTGTCTCGGAACAGGTCTTGCAGAGTTTTCGCAAAAGTACCCGGAACGCTTTTTTGATGTAGGAATTGCGGAGGAGCACGCTGTTACATTCGCATCGGGTCTCTCAAAAGGCGGAATGCTGCCGGTTTTTGCGGTTTATTCTACTTTCCTGCAGAGATGTTATGATGAAATTATACATGACGGTGCATTACAGGATCAGAAAATGATACTTGCCATAGACAGAGCGGGTTTTGTTGGCGATGACGGTGAAACTCACAACGGACTTTATGACGTAGCATTTTTGCAGAGTATTCCGAAAGTCACCGTATATTCTCCTACAACTTATGATGAGATGAGAGTCGCATTTGAAAATGCGTTTTATAAAGATACAGATGTAGTTGCAGTCAGATATCCGCGAGGTTCTCAGCCTGACTTGCCGGATGATTATGAGCCGTCATATGGTACATTTGATCTGTATGGACATGTATGGGCTGATACAGTAATTGTTACTTACGGTAGGATTTTCAGTGAAGCTGCAAAAGCTGCTAAGTTACTTTTAAAGGACAATATCAAAGTTAAGGTTCTTAAGCTTAACAGAATTAAACCCATTGATGAAGCGGCTGTAGAAGCAGTTTTGGGTGCTAAGCATATCTATTTCTTCGAAGAGGGCGTGAGAAGCGGCGGAATTGCTGAAAAGTTTGCTGCAACGCTTCTGATTAAGGGTTATAAAGGTACGTATGACATTACCGCTATCGAAGACTGTTTCGTTAAGCAAGCTAAGGTTCCGGATTTGATTAAAGAATATAAGCTTGACTGCGACAGTATTGTCGAAAAGATCAGTAAGAATAAATTGAGGTGAAACTGTGGCTGATAAACAAAGACTTGATATTGCCGTTACTTCAAGAGGGCTGGTTCCGTCCAGAGAAAAGGCCAAAGCATTAATAATGGCCGGACAGGTGTATGTTAACGGACAAAAAGAACTTAAAGCAGGATCTGATGTCAAGGAATCTGATATTATAGAGATTCGCGGAAGTCAGAATCCTTTTGTCAGCCGTGGCGGATTGAAACTTCAGAAAGCCGCTGAAAATTTTGATATCTGTCTTAATGAATGTATTTGTATGGATATCGGAGCATCGACCGGAGGTTTTACGGACTGTATGCTCACTTACGGTGCAAAGAAAGTTTATGCTATTGACGTAGGTTACGGTCAGTTAGCCTGGAAACTTCGTACTGATGAACGTGTGGTTAATATGGAACGCACTAATTTCCGATACGTTACTCACGAACAGATACCGGAAAACATTGATTTTGCAAGTGTTGATGTATCATTTATTTCATTAAAAATTATACTTCCGGTACTTCGTGAACTCTTAAAAGAAAATGGCGAGGCTGTCTGTCTTATTAAGCCTCAGTTTGAAGCCGGTAAAGATAAAATCGGTAAAAAAGGTGTAGTCAGAGATCCTGCAGTACATACAGAAGTTGTAGAAAATATTACAACTTTCGCTGTTGAGACAGGATTCACTCTTAAGAATCTTGATTTTTCACCTATAAAAGGACCTGAAGGAAATATTGAGTATTTAATGCACATTATTAAAACTGATAACGCTGAAAATATTTGTAATATCCTTCCTTCGGAACTAGTTGAAAGATCACACGGTACTTTGGATAATTAACGGATGTGATATATATGAAAATTGCATTGCTTCCAAATCTCACGAGAAAAAACGCTCTGAAAGTTTCCTTGGATGTGTGTAAAGAGCTTGATAAGCTTAATGCTGATTATATGGTTAAATCAGAGGATATGGAGTTGTTCAAATATACAGGTGCAAACTTTATGCCTCAGGATGAGATGCTCTCTGCCTGTGATGTTATAATTGCTGTCGGTGGTGACGGAACGATAATTCATGCAGCAAAAGCCGGGAAACCTATTCTGGGTATAAATGCAGGTCGGATTGCTTTTATGGCGGGTCTTGAACCTACTGAGCTTTATATGCTGAGAAATCTTATTGACGGTAATTATGAAAATGACAGACGTATGATGCTTAAAGCAGATGTCTGTGATAATCAGGATAATGTTATTAAAACCTGTTATTGTGTGAATGATGTAGTTGTAGCACGCGGGACTCAGATCAAGATGGAAGATATTTCAGTTGAACATAATGGCAGACTTATTAATAATTATACTGCGGATGGTGTTATTATTTCTACACCGACCGGTTCTACCGCTTACAGTCTGTCGGCTGGCGGACCGGTTGTTGATCCACAGATAGAAAGTGTTTTGTTGACGCCGATATGCACACACTCACTTTTCTCAAGAGCTCTTATCTTTAAACCTGACTCTGTTTTCAAGCTTTATTCACCTACATTTGCTGAGTTAGGTCTTTCTTGTGACGGTGAGGATACTGTCAGTGTTCCGAGTAAACATTATGTTCTGGTACGCAAGGCTGATGTTTATGGAAACTTTATTAGAATTAAAAACGAAACGTTTCTTGATATTTTAAACAGCAAACTCGCTCAGCGCAGACTGTAAGGAGAGATTGATATGAAAAAGAAAAGACACAGTATGATTCTGAAGCTGATAAGTAAGTACGAAATCGGTACACAGGAGGAACTCATGGAAAAACTCCGTGAGAACGGTTTCGATGCCACTCAGGCTACAGTTTCACGCGATATAAAGGAACTCAGACTTGTAAAGCAGATGGATAAAAAGGGTTCATACAGGTACATAGAAGGTAAGAGCGAAACTGATGAATATCTTTCAAAGTTTAATGCCATATTTTCACATTCAGTTATATCGAGCGACTATGCTCTGAATACTGTGGTTATCAAATGTTATACAGGTATGGCACAGGCTGCCTGTGCAACTTTTGATAATATGCAATGGGAAGGTCTTGTAGGCACTATAGCGGGTGACGATACGATTTTTGCATTATGCAGAACTGAACAACTCGCAAAGGAACTTAAAAATTCCATTGACAGATTAGTAAAGTAATTCACTTGGAAGTGGTAATATGCTAACAAGTTTAAAAATTGAAAATGTTGCTATCATTGAGAGTGCTGCTATCGAATTTGGCTGCGGACTTAATGTTCTCACGGGTGAAACCGGCGCAGGTAAATCGATCATTATAGACTCGATCAATGCTGTGTTGGGTGAGAGAACTTCGAAAGATCTTATCAGAACCGGTACTGATTGTGCTAAGGTTTACGCCGTGTTTGAGGACGTTGGTGCTGGTATAAAAACAATGCTTGAAGAAAACGGAATCGACAGCAGTGATGAAGTTCTTATCGTAAACAGGACGATTAACCGTGACGGTAAAAACTCTTGCAGAATCAACGGTTGTCCGGTTACCGTAGGTATGTTGAAGTCTGTTACAAAAGAATTGATCGATATACATGGTCAGCATGACAATCAATCTCTTCTTTCTCCAGAGAGACATTGTGATTTTATAGATAATTTTGCTGGCCATACCGATCTGATTGAACAGTATAGAAATTCGTACAGTGAATGGTGTGAGGTGCGTAAAAAGTTAAATTCGTTTAAAACTGATGACAGCACCAAAGAGCAGCGAATTGATCTGTTGACTTATCAGATAGATGAAATAGAAAAATCTGAAATTATTGTCGGTGAACGTGAAGAACTCACAGAGAGAAAGAACCTTATAAATAATTCTCAGAAAATAATCAAATCACTTAACGCCGTCTATGATTTACTCAAAAGTGACAATGGCGGTGTTGACTGTGTGAGTTCGGCGCTTTATGATCTTCAACGAGCTGAGGAGTATTATCCTTCGCTGTCTGAAACAGCGGAACAGTTAAGCAATATAAAGTATGCACTTGAAGATGTGGCTGAGGAAGTACGAGACAGATTATCCGAGCTTGATTATGATGAATATGAGCTTGATGAAATTGAGACACGTTTGGATCTGCTCTACAAGCTTTCCCGAAAATACGGTGAAACAGAAGAAGAAATACTCAATTATCTTCAGAAAGCGAAGGAAGAACTTAACAATATAACATTTTCGGAAGAGAAAATACGTCAGCTTACTGAAAAAGAAAATGAACTTTTTCGAGTGACTGAACGTATTGCTGATGAGCTTACAAAAGCAAGAATCGAAGCCGGTGAGAAGCTCAGCAATTTGATTTGTGAAGAGCTTGAGTTTCTGGATATGCCGGATGTTTCTTTTGTAGTTTCAAGAAAAGAAACTGAATTCACTGAAAACGGTGCGGATGAAATTGAATTTCTTATATCTGCTAATGCCGGTGAAACACCTAAGCCTTTGGCGAAGATAGCTTCAGGCGGTGAACTTTCACGAATAATGCTTGCAATTAAGAACGTTCTTGCTGATGCTGATGAGATTGGTACAATGATATTTGATGAAATAGATACCGGAGTAAGTGGAAGAGCTGCACAGAAAATAGCTTTGAAACTTAGACAGGTATCACAGGGGCGTCAGGTTATATGTGTGACTCATTTAGCTCAGATTGCTTCTCAGGGTGATGTTCATCTTTATATCAGTAAGAATGTTCGCGATGGTAAGACTTTTACGCAAGTAAAGTCTTTGATCGGTGATGAACGTGCATATGAGATAGCACGTATAATGGGTGGAATTGAGATATCTGAGCTTCAGATCCGGAGTGCACGTGAGATGCTTGAAAAAGCCGGTAATTTTTGTCAGTAATTTAACTGTTGTAAATTTATAATGTATATGTTATAATGTCTTAAATTTTATTATATATAAATGGATGGAGAATTTTCGGATGAAGAATGAATACACGAAGACGAGGATAGTTGCTCTTGTGTCAGTCATGGTTTTTATTTTCACTCTTGTACTGTCGGGTTGTTCAATAGGTAAGAAATTTGAGGAACCTAAAAAGAATACTAGCGGTAAGGATATCATTAATATAGGAGACGGATATCAGGATATACCGCCGGATGCTCAGATAGTTATCGGTGCTGACGGACAGTCATATCTTGTAGACGGACAGGGTAATTCATATGTTTACAACCCTTCCTCAGTATATGCTGTACCGGATACAAGCTCGTCATCATCAAGCAGCTCAGAAAAACCGGCGGATCCGGTTGTAAAACCCGACGTTCCCAAAGAACCTGACGTTCCTGATGAACCAGATATTCCCGAAGAACCTGCTGAACCTACAACTGAACCTATATATAATGCCCTTGCAATTCAGAGAAGATTCGGATTCAATAAAGCATATGATAATTTTGCAGGCTTTGCAAACTTCTATCTTGACACAATCAGAGTATATTTTACATATGACAAAAAGGATTGGCTTATTGAACTCTGGAAGGGTGAATATGCAATGGCTTCCGTAGGTTGCGAAATCGGATTTTATTATAATAGTAATCCTACCCATAGTTCGAATGCCCCCCTCGATGCAAGCATTGGTGAGAGGAAGCATTTCAAATCAGTTGAAGATAAAGATGCAATGAATTGCTCTATGGAACTTTGGCAATATGTTAAATCAGGTGATGCAGAACCGGTTAAGAGAATTGATTTTGGCAGACGTAAATGTTGGTGGGCTGCAGCTTTTGAAAATGGCGTTCTTGAAAATCATAGTGACAGAACATCATTGGTTATGCGCGGGACTATTGAGTTCCCGACCAGCGAGATGATGGAACTCTTTGTAAATGGTCTTGAAGAAAGAGGTTTCAGAGAGGGTAGCACTTCATCATATAAAAGTGTCGAACGATATACTGTAAGCGGTAAAAAGGTGACTGTTAACTGGCGTTATTACGATGAAGATCGTTTCCAGGGCGACTGATTGTGCTTTAAACGTAAAAAAATTAATATATTTTGTGTTTTATATTGACATTTGAATAATTAGGATATATAATGTTGTTGCTAGGTATGAATTTTTTAGAAAGGAAGATAATCAAAATGAAAAAGTTTTTAGCAGTTCTTCTTTCAGTAGTTCTTTGTGCAACTGTTGCTTATTCAGTATGTGCTGAAGAAGTAGCTCCTGCAGAGGACATTGTGGTTGTTGACGAGACAGAAACAAATGCTGTTGCTGATCTTGCTGATAGCCTTGCTAACGATGAGTTTGCTCAGGAAAAGGCTGAAGAAATCGTTGATGCTATCAAGACAGGTTCAACAAGTGATGATATCGTTTCATTGCTTGGTGCTCTTGAGCAGTACGTAAACGGTGCAGGTTTTGAAGTTTCTGATCTTCAGGATGCAGGTGCAGTTCGTGATGTTATCGATGCTTTCCTTGAGGATGCAGGTGTTAACTCAGAGGAGCTCAACCAGGCTATTTCTGAGAGCACAGTAGCAAATGCTGTTCTTGGTATTTACTATTCAGCTCCCGAAGTTGATCCTCCGGTCGATGATGATCCTCCGGCAGAAGAGATTCCTGACACTGGATTCAGAGGCTAATATCAAAAGAAGTTAAAGGTGATGGTTTTCCGTCACCTTTTTTCTTTGTTTAATGTTAACCGTCAGTTAACAAATTCACATTGAATTTGTGTTATTATACCATTCGTTATTAGTTTTTTACGATTGGTAGACCGTTATGATTTAATTCATCGGTAGTTCGATTGATTATATATGTTGAACCGAGATTATTATTAATATATATGGCTGTCCAACCATTCTGAGAGTATTTACCTGTTTTAGCTGAATTACGTAAAATAGTTTCGAATGATTCTTTTGATTCGTTAGTCAGAATTGTTCCTATATCTGTTAATAATTCGTAATTTTTTTTATTTTTTTGGTCAAAACTCGAAAGTGTACATTGAATTATTTCGCCATTTTTGTTAGAATATAATGACAAAAGCGAATTTTTATCCGCCATATAGTGATAAACAATACTTTCCTTTTCTTCAGTAAAGAAGTTATCAATATTTAGTTTATAACCATATGACGAGTTTAGATCGTTTATAAGCTCGTTTATATTTTTTTTGCTTTCAGAGTGACACGAGCTGAATATAAAAACAATCATTAGTACTATTACTGATGCTTTAGTTAGTTTTATCATTACTATTGCCCCTTTTATATATTTATATATATTCTGGATTTTTCAATTTATCACGAAAGAGGTTTTTTTATGGAAAAGAAAAAGATCAGCAAGAGAACAAAAAGGATTGTGATATCGCTTGTCCTTGTTGTTACAATCGTCATTGTGGCTTGCGTAGTGGCGTTTAAGCCTGAGGATAAGCTTGAAGTGGAGACGGTAAAGGCTTCGGTTCAGAATATCAGTGAAACTCTTGATACTTCAGGTACTGTATCAGCTGCGTCTGAAGATTCGTTTGTTATACCTTCAGGTGTAAAGATTGAGAGTATAAACGTAAAAGAAGGGGATATAGTCGAAGAAGGTTTCATTATTGCAACTTTTGATATTACTTCTCTTGATTCTGCTCTGAAGGAGAATCGTGACGCTTATAATAAGGCTGAAGCTGCATATAAAAATGCGCAGATTACTGCAAAACAGTCAAAAGCTAAGATATCTGAAGTAAAAGCACAGATTACTGAGCTTGAAGCTAAGATTGCAGAATTACAGTCAAAGACTAATCAGCCTTCAGATAAAACTGAGCCTGTTTCTCAAAGTGTTGTTTCTGATGCTATGATTCAGAGATTTATTCGGACAGCTAAACTTTTTGGGGTAGAGTATTCTCAGAGTGAAGCAAAGGAAATACTTGAAAAAATCATGTCATCTGGAAGTAATGCAAATGATTTATCAGGTTTTCTTGATAATCTTAGCTTTCTTGGCAATTCCAATGGTTCGTTTGATTTTTCTGCTTTAAATGGTATGAGTGGGTCATCTGAGCTTATGTCTGCGGAGATGAGTCTTATTCAGCTGAAAGCACAGTTGTCAACTCTTGAACTTCAGTCTGACTCTTCTTATGTTAATACATTTAAGAGTATAGCGGATAAAGCACTTGAGTCTTATAATACTGCGAAAATACAGATTGATCTGATGAAGAATGGTTGGGTTGCGAAGTCTAAAGGCATCATAACAGAAGTGAATGTATTAGAAGAGGGTGAAAAAGACAACCAATCAGCTTCTTCAATAGATATGAATTCCATTCTTTCAGCTGTTGCATCCGGAACGGATGTCACATCGATGTTGACATCTTTTATAGGTCAGGGCAATGTTGCGGTTAAAGTACTTTACTATCCGCTTGTTGCTGATGTCTCACTCAATAAATACGACGTTCTCGAAGTTGACCTTGATCAGGATGTCATCATAAAACCTGCCAGCGGTAATGAACTGAATGGTAAGGTAACTTATATCAGCGCTGTTGCAACTTCTTCTAACGGTCTGGACATCGGATCAATTATGGGTAGCGCAAATGCGTCAAGCGTAATTCCTGCACAGATTACTATAGATAATCCTGACAGATCTGTTATTGTCGGAGTTGATGTACAGGTTTCTATTATCACTGACACGGTTGAAAATGCTGTTGTGGTACCGGTTGAAGTAATTTGCATTGACGGTGAAGATATATTTGTCTATGTACTTGAAGATGGTAAGGCTGTTAAACGTAATGTTGAACTTGGTATCTCAAGTGATACTCATTATCAGATACTTTCGGGTATAACGGACAAAGATGTATTGATTAAAAATACATTTGGTCTGGCTGAAGGGGTAAATGTAAAAACTAAGTAACGGAGGTCGACATTGTGGATATAAGAGAAAATATACGTATTGCCGTTTTCAGCATCAAAACAAATATGATGCGCTCTTTACTTACGATGTTGGGTATTGTTATTGGAGTTGCCTCTGTAATAGCAATCATCACAGTTGGTGATGGCGGTCGGGATTATATTGTCGGTATGATTGAAGAAATGGGTTCAAATGCCATCCAGATTATGGTTAATACAACCAAGGCAGATGATTCTCATTATCTGACAGAAGCTGATGTTAATGCAGTCAGAAGACTTGAAAATGTCAAGTACTGTTCTCCGTATGAATATTCATTCGGTCAGATTGATACGAAAGATTACAATAGTTTCAGTTTTACGATTGCCGGTAATGAAGATGTATTTCGTATCAATGATATCTCTACGAAATACGGAAGAGCTTGGACTAAGACTGAATATGATCAGAAAAAGCTTGTTTGCGTTGTAAGTACCACTACTGCGAAGGACGCTTTTGGCAGAGAAAACTGTGTAGGCGAAACTCTTAACTATACCGTTAATGAAAAAACAGTTCCTTTAAAAGTAATCGGTGTAGTAGATATGACGGATATGATGCAGCTTTCTGAGGATCAATCATCGTCTTCTGATGCTTCACAGATGATGGGCGGAGTGAGCATGGGTATGATAGGCATACCGGCCAGCCTTAATTCTCAGCTGACAAATAATACGGATAAGTACAGTCAGATTTTCTTTATTACTGAAGACGGTGCTGATCTGCAGAATGCGGGCGAATCGGCACTGAATATCATCAAGACAAGACATGGCAGCTTTGACGATTCGATTTATACTCTGAGTATTATGGCAACGTACATCGATTTGCTTGATTCAGTAATTAATATTTTTACTACTTTTATTGCAGCAGTCAGTGCGATCTCTCTTTTGGTTGGTGGAATCGGAGTAATGAATATTATGCTCGTTTCAGTTACTGAACGAACCAGGGAAATAGGCATCCGTAAAGCGTTGGGAGCTAAGACATCAACCATTATGTTCCAGTTCTTGACGGAATCGGTGATACTGTGCCTTATAGGTGGCTTAATCGGTTTCATTTTAGGCGTTTCTGGTGCTTTGATAGTTGCTGCGATACTTGAAATACCGGTCGCTGTTAAAGCTACAACTGTAGCTATTGCTGTAGGATTTTCTAGTGCCATCGGCATATTCTTTGGTATCTATCCTGCAAAACGTGCCGCTCAACTTACGCCTATTGAGGCTTTGAGGAGAGATTAACCTAAAAATATAAACTATCCGCAGATAATTTGCGGATAGTTTTTTATTTGTGATTATTCAACTGTTACGCTTTTGGCAAGGTTTCGAGGTTTGTCTATTTCACATCCCTTTTTTAATGCCGTATAGTATGCGAGTAGTTGCAGAGGTACTATTTCCAACAAGGGATATAATAAGTCATCAGTTTCAGGAATTACGATCTCTGCGTTATTATCATCGGAAGAAATCAGAAATAAATCGGTACCGCGTGATGTTGCTTCCTTGATATTGCTCAGATTTTTTGCTCTGAGCCTTTTTGAGCAGTTTAGAGCAATTATTAAACTATCTTCATTCAAAAGAGAAATAGTGCCGTGTTTGAGCTCTCCTGAGGCGTAGGCTTCGCAGGGAATATAGCTGATTTCCTTTAGTTTTAATGATGCTTCAGTTGCTGTGCAATACTCTAAGTTCCTGCCTATGAAACATATATACTTTGAATTAACAACTTTATCAGATAATTCATCATAATTGATTTCTTTGCTAAGAATATTATCAACTTTTTCCGGAATTCTTTTGAGTTCAGTAAGTAATTGTCCTGCTTTTTTCCTGTTAAGCTCACCGCTCAGGACTGAAAGATAAATCATCAGAGCATAGACAACTGTCAGTTGAGCTGAATAAGCCTTAGTGGTGGCAACTGCTACTTCTTTACCTGCTTTTGTTAGAATGATACAGTCACTTTCCATAGCGATTGTGCTGTTTTCAACATTTACAATTGATATAATTTTTGCACCTTTTTCTTTTGCAATTCTCATTGCTGCCAAAGTATCTGCAGTTTCTCCACTTTGGCTGATAATAATAACGAGTGTGTTACTGTCTACGTTCGGATATTTATAACGAAACTCAGAAGCGATTTCTGAAGAACTTCTTCGCTTGAAAAGTTCTTCACATACGTATGAACCAACCATACCGACGTGATAAGCTGAACCGCATGCAATAAACTGAACGTTATTTATCTGCTTGATTTCGTTAGCTGACCATTTTAATCCCTTGAAGTGTATTTTTTTCTCGCTGCAAATTTCGCTTAGTGTTGCTCTGATTGCAGTGGGTTGCTCATGTATTTCTTTGAGCATATAGTGCTGATAGCCGGATTTATCAATCATTCTTTCGTGATTTTTGATTTTAATTTCAGTTTTTCTTATTCTGCATCCTTCTGTGTCAAATACCTTTAATCCGTTTTTGGAGAGAAAACCGATTTCTCTGTCGTTCAGTCTGAAAATTCGTTCACTTTTTTCTGACAGAGCTGTAGTGTCACTAGCTAAAAATGAACAGTTGACACCCGTGCCAATGAAGAGGGGACTTGAAAATTTCGCACATACTACCGTATCAGGATAATCCTGACACAATATTCCTAAAGCATATGAACCCTTAAGCTTTGTAAGTGTAGTGCTGACCGCTCCTTTAAGATCTCCTTTGTAGTTATCCTCAAGTAAATGAGCTATGACTTCCGTGTCGGTTTCAGATATAAAATCATAACCTTTTTCAGTCAATTCATTCTTAAGATCGTTATAATTTTCGATGATACCGTTATGAACAACTGAAAATTTATTGTTTCGGCTGATATGTGGGTGGGCGTTTTTTTCATTTGCTGTTCCGTGCGTTGCCCATCTGTTATGTCCGATTCCGATATTAGAAAAGATATTATCTGTTTTATCCCATAGATTTGTAGGCGAACCGGTACATTTTATGATTTTAGTTTCAGTACCTATATTCAGAGCAATCCCTGCAGAATCATAACCTCTGTATTCTAAGGATTCCAGGCCTTTAATAATAATTTCAGCAGCGTTTTCTTGGCCAACATATCCCATTATTCCGCACATAAAATTTATCACCTCATGTTTTATATGATATTATCTTATGCTCGGTAAAAATTTTTATCCAAAGAAAAAAGACTGCGTTGGCAGTCTTTTTTCGGTATTATCTGATTTGAAAAACAAAATCTAAAAGTAGGGCAGAGTCTGAAGTTATTTTATAATCAAGTTCAGATATCATTCCGTCGAAGTCAACGTCAGCAGCAAATTTTTGTGATTCGCTGAACAGGTCTGGAATATTCATAATACATGAAATCAGAACGGCGTCCTGAGCATCAACTGTTGCATCTCCGTTGATATCACCGAAAACAATTATTGTGTAGGTTTTATATAGATCACCGTAAATATCATAAATGTTCAAAATTGAACCGGTTCCGATTCCGCATTCTGCAGGAATATATTCAAGTGTTCCGGTTCCTTCTTTGAGTGAAACATATTTATTGATATCAGTGAATCCTTCGTCGAGTCCCCATATGTATTTGAGCGTCTCGTCTTTAGTTACGTTTGTGCTGATATTTAGATTTAATTCCGGATCAACCTTGCCGTACTCAAGCATTAAATCAGCTTGCAGAAGCTTAAATTCCACCGTTAAATCAGGTGAGGTTTTGGGGTTAGAAGTCAAATGCTTTTCAGGAGAATTTCTGATAGCTTCATACAGCTCTTCAACTGTAGCATTAGGATACTCCTGCAGATAAAGCGCGGCACATGCAGCGACTAAAGGTGAAGCCTGTGAAGTTCCGTTTCCGTAAGCAGCTTTGCCGGATTCGATACTGCAACTGAGGATCTGATAACCCGGTGCAACTACGTCGTAGTATTTTCCGGTCGGGTCGTAGTTTGAAAAAGATGCCAACTGTGTCGGATCCGTTTTATCGCCTGCCATAACTCCGATTACATTTTCGTATGAAGCCGGAATGGTTTTGGATACAATTGTTGAGGTTGCTTCGTTACCTGCGGCGGCTATTATAGCTATTCCGTCATTATATGCTCTGTTTACTGCATTTTCAAGTGTATTAGATATTGCATGAGCACCTATTGACATATTTATTACATCTGCACCTTTTGTTCTGGCATAATCAATTGCTTCAACGATATCATCGAGCTCAAAATTAGGGGCAGTTGTTTCACTGTTATAATGAGCAGCATTGATAAGCATAAGCTGTGAATTGTAGGCTGCACCGATCATATTTTTACCGTCGGGAGATGCACCGATGACTCCGGCAACATGTGTACCGTGATCTGTGTTATCAAAAGCAGTACCGTCTTTTTTGTAAATAGGTGAGATATCTGAGGAGTTTTTATATGTATTCCAACCGTGATTGCCGTTTTCGTCGATCCAGAGATTTTGAGGAAAGTCTGTAGCATCAAGCTTGAAACCATTATCAATTACAGCAACTAACACGCCTTCACCGGTTGTTTCATATTTCTGCCAGGCTGCTGGTATTTTCATTAAATCAAAATACCATTTCATATGTTGAGAATATAAGCCGCTGCTTGTTATTTCTTTTGGCATTGTGAATCCCATTGTGTTGAAAATGATATTAGGTTCTGCACAAATAACACCGGGGAGTTTTTCGAGTTCTTCGCATTTTTCGAGAACATCTCCTTCGACTTCTATTACATATGTTTTTTCTTCAGAGCTTTCTACGAATGTGTTTAATTCCTCTGCGCAATTAATTTCAGCAGATTCGAAATTAATGGGTGTGTAATCACAATCAGCTCCGTATGTTACGAAAGTTGAAGAAGAGTCGATAAGTTCGTCTGAGGTAGTTAAAACTATCTCTCCGGGTTTATATTCTGTCACGGAAGGCTGATGTTCTACTATTGGTAATTCTTCAGCGTAAACGCTGTACGGCATACTCGTAGCAATCAGAACACAACAAAGCATCATAGTGAATATTTTTTTAATTTTCATATTAACACTTCCTTGGGTAGAATAATTAGGGGGGATTATTTTGAAAAAATATTTTATAGTTCTTTTGACTTGCTCGTTTATATTTTCATTGACATCATGTACGCGATTAAATGAAAATAATAATTATGAGGCTGATACCGATAATGCTGCGGCTACAACTGAAAAAGTGAAATATAACACTTTCACAGGCAGGAAACCTTTGGGAAAAATTAGTTTTGGAGTAATAGAGCAAAAAGCTGATAAAGAATTTTCTGCAGTAAAGATTGAACATTCATTCGGTGTGGCAAATAATGGGCAGCCGCATAGTATTTCGGTTGAATCACAAAAGTTTTTTGAATCGAAAAAATTCAGCGCAGTAACTCTTGATACTAAGACTGAAAAGAATATATATCTTACTTTTGACTGTGGTTATGAAAATGGCTTTACGTCAAAAATCTTAGATGTATTGAAAGAAAATAATGTAAAAGCTGCATTTTTTTGTACTCTTGACCAGATTAAATCAGAGCCTGAGTTGATAGCGCGTATGATAAATGAAGGTCATATTGTAGGCAATCATTCAACTACGCATCCGTCGTTTGATACACTTACCCGTAATCAGATAGCTGAAGAACTTGAAGAATGTGAGAATTATCTCAGAGAAAATTTTGGATACTCATCGAGCTACTTCAGATTCCCTAAAGGTAATTACTCGGAAATGGCGCTTGATGCTGTTGGTGACCTTGGATTTACAAGCGTATTCTGGTCATTGTCATATGCCGATTGGAATACTGAAAAAAGAAACGGTGCTGACTATGCATTTAACAAAGTTACAGAAAGACTGCATCCGGGAGCCATTATTCTGCTACATTCAGTTTCAGCTGATAACGCTGAGGCCTTGGAAAGAATAATAGAATGCGCTACCGAGAAGGGGTATGTATTTTCAAGTCTTGAAAAACTTGAACTTTCATATAGTAAGTATAACACAAGAAATAAATGAATACAATAAATATGATTTATATTCACTTGATATTTTAAGCGTGAAATGTTATAATTCTTCAAAAATATATAAAGGAGAGTTTAATTATGGCTTCACAGCTTACAGCACCTGTCAAGGGCGATAAAATTGCTATCATGACTACCAATAAAGGTGTAATTAAAATTAAATTGTTTGAAAAAGAATGTCCTAAGACGGTTGAAAACTTTACAACTCACGCTAAAAACGGTTACTATGAAGGTATAATTTTTCATAGAGTAATCAAGGACTTTATGATTCAGGGCGGTGACCCGACAGGAACAGGTAGGGGAGGAGAAAGCATTTGGGGAAGAAACTTCCCTGATGAGTTTGATATCAATCTTCACAATCTTCGTGGCGCACTTTCCATGGCAAATGCCGGACCTAATACAAACGGAAGTCAGTTCTTTATTGTACAGGCTGGTTCAGTTGATGACAGTCTTATGGGACAGATGGAAGCAATCGGTGATAAGATGTTTCCTGCTGATACTATTGAAGATTATAAAAAAGTCGGCGGAACACCTTGGCTTGATTTTAAACATTCGGTATTCGGACAAGTTTATGAAGGAATGGATGTAGTAGATGCTATTGCAGATACTCGTGTAGATATGCTTGACAAACCCTTTGATGATGTCGTAATCGAAAAGATTGACGTTACTGAATATTAATTTAAACTCCGTGCGATCGTTTGTCGATTGCACGGAGTTTTTTTAGTTCAGCAGATATACAGACAAGTTCAGATAAGCAGCAAATAGTAACCACAACAAATAAGGAATCTGTAGTATGCCTGATAGCTTATTTTCTTTATAAAACAGAATTATCATTGCGATGACAAAAATTAATAAAAGTGCAAGGATTATGAAGGAAAAGAGATATGCATCAAAACCGAAGAAGAAAATCGGCCATATAAAGTTTAATGCTAACTGTAAAGAATAAATCATAAATGATTTTCTGTTAATTACTTTATCTTTCTCGTATATCAGATACGTTGACACACCCATAATAGCATATAAAACAGTCCAGACTACAGGAAACAGCCACGATGGCGGAGATAAAACCGGTTTAACAACGGTGTCATAGTTTTCAAATCCGTTGTTTGTAATTAAAGCCGCTACGCTGCCAACAGTAAGAGGAATAACTAGATTAATTAATAATGATTTCCATTTTATATTTGATGTTATTGTCAAAAAAACCACACCTTTCAGTATATTTATACTCAAAGGTGTGGCTTTTATTCTTATAAAATTATATCCTTGACGGCTCCGTTGTTTTTCATGCTTTCATCAGCTTTGAAAACTGTAAGATGACCTTTAACTGACTCATTAATAGATGTGCATGACACTGAAAGAATATCGTCTCTTACATAATTTACGAAATCTTCAGTCAAAAGGAGATCACCACCGCCGTGAGAATCATCAGTTACTTTAACATTAACTTCATAATCTTTGTGCTCGCAACCGGGTCTGGGGTCGATCAGAGAAACAGTAAATATTCCATTTTCAAGAGTTCCGAATATTTCTCCTTTGGTACCTATGATATGTATCTTTCTCTGTGGAATCGCTGTACCCCCGATCATATTATGTGTGCCTGTTGCGCCACTGCTAAACTGTACATTAAGACTCTGATGGTCTACTACATTGTTATCACTCTTGTATGCACAGATGCCGTAAGGGCTTGTTTTGAGAAGTTCACGCTTGTCTTCAAGCGTTGCGTTGCTTTTATCTTCAAGTTTATCCCATACATAGAATGACCAGCGATCCGGGTGATCAAGATATATTCTTTTGGCGGAATAAAGACAGGTATCCACAAGCGGACAGTCAACGAGACAGCGGGTACCTGAATTTTCCGGTGCGTTTTCAGGTCTGAACTGCATAAGACTACCGAAGCTTGATACTTTTATCGGAGCATCCTTACCCATAAGCCACATCATGATATCAATATCGTGACAACATTTTGCGAGAAGCATGGAAGCGTGACACTCTTCTTCGTTTCTCCACTTACCGCGGATATGACTTGTTGACATATGATGATAGCTAACGTGTTCAACTGTCTGAATATTAACTATGTCACCTATAACTCCGGTGAGAAGGGTTTCTTTTATCCGTCTGTAAAACGGCGCATATCTGAGAACAAAACAAACCATAATTTTTCGGTTGTTTTCATTTGCACATTTTACAAGTTCTCGCATTTCGTTTTCGTTAACTGCAAACGGCTTCTCGAGAAGTATATCATATCCAGCTCTGAGAATAGGAAGCGATGTTTTTACGTGAATGTGATCCATTGTTCCGTTGATAACAGCATCTGCAAACTTTTTCTTTGATACAAAATCTTCAACATTGCTGAATTTGTTTTCTTCAGGGATTGAAAATCTTTCCGCGATACTGTTTCTTCTGAATTCATTAGGATCAACGATACCAACAATCTGCATCATATCCGGTTTTAATTCGCTGAGTTCAGCGTAAATAAGTGAACGGTGACCGCCACCGACGATTACTACTTTTAAAGGATTGCTCATTATTTAAGACCTCTGATTTCATTGGAGTATTTAATTCTGTTGATAAGAAATGCCATTAAGATGATGATTGCAGCAAAAGGAAGCACAGGCATTAAAAACAATATAAGTAATACTGTAATTATAATTATTCCTGGTCCTTTATTGCTTTTCTTTACTGTATCAACATATTTGTTATTGCAAATGTTTTCTATTTCTTCAGGAGTTGTTATGAGAGGCAACTCCGCCTTTTCATCACAAATTCCACTGTTGTGGAGCAATGGAATTATCAGTTCAGAAGGACTGTTACAACCTTTTAAAATTTTTGAGAAAGGGAGATGGATTGTATTAAGTATACTGTCAATTATATTCATCAATCCGACAGTGATTTTATATTCAGGTGTTTCAGGATTATACGGTCCGTCGCCTTCATAAAGTCGCATTACAAGATCAATAATGAAATCGACTACTTTCAAGTTTTTTATATTTGCGTAATCTTCTTTTTTGAGTCCGGTTTCCTTTTTAGTCCATGATGCAACCGTTCCGACAGTAAGCTTGTTAAGCATTTTACCGATCGGATTGATAATCCAGCCGTACTTATATGAAGTTTGTTTCGGTATACTTATTCCGACGGCACAATCTGCAAAAGTCGGTATATCCTTTGCAGCAGCATTAAGAGTCAGTCTTATAGTACCGAAGAATTTATTATAAAGATGTTCCTGAAGATTTTCACCGTTAAATTCAATTCTGACCGGTTCAGTGATATGTTCACTGGTGATATTAGCTATGCCGTTTTTGATTTTTACATTACGGTAGTAACCGGGATATCCTGCGAGAGCTGAAGTGGAAACGTCATAAATGATATTACCTTTTTTTGAAAACATATAGGAAATATCGTGCACGTGTGAATGTCCGGTAAATACCATGCTGATTCCGTTGTCGGCCAACAATTCACGTATTTCTTTATGTCCACCCATCATATCATTCTTACCTATAAGAGAATAGAAAGGCGAAGGTGAGATAAGCGGGTGATGAGTGAATGCGAGGAGCTTACGGCCGTCACTCAAAGCTTTCTGGGCGGTGGTGACGATCCACTCACGCATATCGTCACTATATCCGCTTCGTCCGTTACCGTCACGATCAGAGTTTAGTGCGAAAATTGAATAGGTTTCATCAAGATTTACAAAATAAGAAAGACCATCTTTATAAACGGAATCTGCCTCGCAGGGACCAAAGTCCTTATACATTTCCGGAATATCCTCCCGTGTAGCAGATGGTATATCTTCTCTGACGGGACCTGTATACTTATGAGTTATACCATTGTCCTGGAAATCATGTGTAGAAGTAATCGCAAGGACACGTTTTCCTTTTTTCTTTAATTCATAAAGTAGTGAGATGAATTCATTATGACTATCGAAATCACCGTCACATGTTGAATCACCACAAAAAACAATGTTTTTGCAGTCACTGTTTGCGATTTGTGCAAAAGCAGCTTTCAGTACTTCCTCGCTGTCTTTGACCATTTTCTGGTTTCCGGCATCATATTTTTTATAAGACTCAGTATCTGTACCTAATTTCTTTGAATAATAGTGTGCATCGGTAATTACGATGAGATCAAGTTCGTTGATTTCTGTCATAATATTCTCCTTGAAATTTACTTATATACATTAATTAATTTAACACATAAATTTGATTTTTTCAATAAATATCTGCAATCTTTTGAGTTTGACATAGATAATATTTGTGATATAATTATTCAAAATGGCATTTAAGGTTAGGTATTTAATTCTATAAAAGGAGGTAATTATGACTGATAAAAAGCGTGTAGTGATTGCAAATCTTGTTGCTATCGGAGTGTTTATTTTCCAATTTATAGATGTATTCTTTTTACACAGTAATTCTCCTCTGTTTTCTACTAATGTTATTGCTCGACTGGTAGGTGTGGTAGTACTTATAGTTTTTTCCGGTGTTCTCGGATTCAGCCTGAAAAAATTCTGTTTTAAATCTTACGGATGGTTTTTTGAAATTCTGTATGGTTTAGTTTTTTCTGCGATACCTATTTTGGCTGTGTATTTTGTTAAGTATATATACTTTCTTTACAGAGATTATGAGAATCTTACGCTAACTTTCAGACCGTCGGGATTTGCACCTTTTGACGGATCTCAGAAGTATATTGTAAGTATTATTGTGTATATATTAACTCTTTTACTGGTAGCTGTATTTAAAGAGATTTTTTACAGAGGATATCTTATTACACAGTTTTCTTCTAAGTACGGTGTCCCGAAGTCGATATTTATCCAGAGTGTTATATACACTCTTTCATTTGTACCGACTCTTGCTTACTACTGGTATACCGGCAGATTTGACTTTCAGGGTCCGTTAATGTCCTTTTTTTTGATATGCGGTCATTTGTGTTATAATTTTATATGCGGAATTAAATGGGGAATGTTTTACCGTGTCAATGGAACGGTTTGGATGGCAGTAACTGATCATTTCTTTTTCAAATTTGTTTTATCCTCATTTTTCTTTACTGAAAGCAGGTTACCTGAAAAGTGGTTCATTATTGAGGTCATTGTAATTCAGCTGATATCTATCATAATGTTTATACCGTTTTTCCTGAAACGTGACAGACAGAATGAAATGGCTGCGGCAGAATTTGCTTTAAGCCGTGAAGCTCTTAAGATGGGTGTTGATAATTACTCACCGAGTATAATTAGGAAGAAAATTGATGAACACCATCATATGAAAGCCGAAAGAGAATCAGGTAAGGTAGAGGTTTATTACAGAGAAGAACTTGTTAATCTCAACGACACAAAACTTCCTACAGAAGATGATTTGACATCATCTGTTACAGGATTTGCGATTAACGATACTGATTTTGAGTATAAAACAGAAGTTGATCCGTATAAATCAGAACCATCCATTGAAGTACAGAATTACTTTGATAACAGTATAGACAGAAATATTTCCGAAAAAAGTAAAGAAGAGAAAGAATTACCGATTGCTGATAATGCAGAAAACATTTCAAGACTCGTTAAAGATTACTTTAACGAAAGTTTTAATAAACACACTTTTAATTAATAAAAACCGATGTATTGCAGTTTTTGCAATACATCGGTTTTTGTCATTTGTTAAGTTTATTGATTATGATTTTAGCAACTTTGTAGATGTCACCGCATCCGAGAGTAATTACGAGGTCGCCCGGTTGTACATGTGACAGAACATGTTCGGCAACTTCATCAAAAGTGTTGTACCAGACACTGCCAGGTATTTTCTCTGCAAGCTGAGAAGTGTATACACCGTCAGTATTTACTTCGCGTGATCCCATAATTTCGGTCATGACGCATTTATCAGGTATCTGCAAAACTTTTGCAAAGTCATCCATATGCTCTTTTGTTCTTGAATAGGTAAACGGTTGGAAAACTGCCCAAACGTTGTTATATTCCATCTGCATAGCTGCATCCAATGTTACTTTGAGTTCTGCAGGGTGATGTGCGTAGTCATCAGCAATGGTAATACCGTTAATTTCTGTTAAAATTTCAAATCTTCTGCATGCACCACCGAACTGCTCTAAAGATTTAATTGCATCTTTTATGTCAATTCCGGCATAATCAGCAGCAGCAAGTGCTGCAAGTGAATTGTATATGTTATGTTCACCGGGCACTTTCAACTTAATATTTCCAATTTTTTCGCCATTTTTGTAGAAGTCATAACCTGCAAAAGCATGATCAATTGTGATATTGTCAGCATAAAAATCATTCTTTTTATTGATTCCGAAAGTGATAATCTTTTTATCTGTTATATCTGCAACAGCTTTTAATGTGTTTTTGTCGTCTCCGTTGATTATCAACGCTTTTGTTGTCATCTTAGAAAATTTGTTGAAAGAAAGAATGATATTATCCAGCGTCTTAAAATACTCAAGATGATCAGCATCGACATTAAGTATAATTGCGACATCGGGTGAAAGCTTCAGGAAAGTGTCTTTGAATTCACAGGCTTCGCACACCATATTCTGTGTCTTGCCGACACGACCGTTTGACTGTGTAAGAGGGAGCTTACCCCCGATTACAGCGGAAGGGTCTTTTCCACATTGAATCATGATCTGAGTAAGCATGGAAGAAACGGTTGTCTTTCCGTGAGTGCCGCACACACAGTAGCAATCATCATACATTCTGGTAACAGCACCGAGAAGTTCAGCTCTTTCAAAAGTAGGAATTTCTGATGATTTAGCTGCAACAAGTTCGGGATTGTCTGGAAGAAGTGCAGCGGTATAAACAATCATTTCAGCACCGATGATATTTTCTGCCTTCTGACCGAGAGTTACGGGAATACCCATTTTTCTGATTCTGTCCAGAGTATCAGTTTCGTTGTTATCAGAGCCTGATAACTGATATCCTTCGTTGTGAAGAATTTCAGCAAGCGGGCACATGCCCGATCCGCCGATACCGATAAAATGTACTCTTTTAACTTCTTTAAGCAATTTATCTATTTCAAACATCTGATTCATCTCCTAAATTTGCTGAATATATTATAGAACAAATTTCCCGAAAAATAAATAGGAAAAAAAAATAAATATTATCATTAGTTAGTTTATTTTCATATGATACTGTGGAGGTATAAAAATGAAGGTAGACTCTTTTTTGATTTTGGGAAGTGATAAAAAAATGATAGCGTGCCGTGATAGACTCCGTGAACGAGATTTCAGGGCAGATGTTTTTGATAGAAAAAGTAGCATAGAAAATATTAAATGTTATAATTATCTGATTCTGCCATTGCCTACTATAGCTAATTCGAAAATTAACGGAACAAGTATATCTTTAACAGAATTAATAAGCGAATTGGATGAAAATCAGAAGGTTTTTTGTGGAAATCTGAAGACTGATCTATATAAGAATTTTTACAGTTATTATTATGATGAAAGTTTTCTGATCAATAATTCACGGTTGACTGCACAGGGTGTCCTGAGGCTTATTACTGAAAATATTGAGAAAGATTATAAAAACTCGAAAGTCCTTGTGATCGGATACGGACGTTGTGGTAAATCCGTCTGTAAGTTACTTAAAAACTGCGGTATGCAGACTACCTCTGTATCAAGGAAACGTGATACGAAGACTTTAGCAGAAAATGATGGGATTTTGGTTGAAGATTTAAATAATCTGAATCAGATAATTTCAGATTTTGATATAATTATAAATACGGTCCCGGTTAATATAATCAACCGGGAAGGTATCAGCAAACTCAGTCAAAAAAATATTTATATAGAAATCGCATCAAAGCCGTATGGTTTTGATATATCTGAATACGATGTTTTCAATTTTAAATATATCCTTGGAGAAAGCTTACCCGGAAGATTCACTCCTGTTACGGCGGGATATAATATAGCAGACACAGTACTTAATATATTAAAGGAGGAGGAGTATGGATAAAACAATCGGTTTTGCAATGTGCGGATCATTCTGCACGTTGAGATCAGTAATAGAACAAATTTATGAATTAAAGAAGCTTAATTATAATATTATACCTATAATGTCGGAAATAGTATATAATACTGATACGAGATTTGGTAAAGCAGCTGATTTTATCAACGAGATTGAGGGTTTATGTTCTCAGAAAATTATCCATTCAATTACAGCAGCTGAGCCGATAGGGCCGAAAGGTTTACTCGATATTTTAGTTATTGCACCATGTACAGGTAATACTCTTGCCAAGCTTTCTAACGGTATTGCAGACACATCTGTTACAATGGCTGCAAAATCACACTTGAGAAACAAAAAGCCTACACTGATTGCTGTATCAACTAACGACGGTCTGGGGAATACTGCGAAAAATATCGGACAATTATTAAATTATAAAAACATATATTTTGTCCCTTTCAGGCAGGATGATCCTATTAATAAGAATAATTCTCTCGTTGCAGATTTCAAGTTAATACCGGAAGCTTTAGCGGATGCATTAAAAGGCAGGCAATTGCAACCCATTTTAAAATAAAAAGTTGTTTGATTAATTTTATATTGTATGTGATTAATTTTTATGTTACAATTATAAAAAAAGTGAGAGGTAAAGTTATGGGAAAGTTAAGTTTTAAGGCATATAAAATTGAAGAAATTCAATTTGTGAACAAAGTTAAGTCTTCTTCAAAGATCGAAATTAAAAACAGCTATTCGTATAACGTTCGTTACACGAATCAGAATATTTGTGAAGGCAAGTTCATAGTTACGATTAATGATAAAGAAAATCCCGAAAATTTTGCAATTAAGTTAGTTCTTTGCGGTATATTTTCATTTGATCCTGAGATGCAACGCGAAGTTATCCATGTGCAGACATATAAAGAGTTGTTTCCATATGCACGTACTTTTATTACTACAATTACAGCCAATGCGGGTATCCAACCGATTATACTGCCGAGTATGAATATTGAAAATAAAGAAATCTACAGAATCGACAATCCGAACAATTTACAGTAAAGATCGAGCCTGTGTAAGAACTGTCTTACACAGGCTCGCTTGTTTATTTAATAGATTTAAATTGAGATATGGAGTTTTCTTCAGGGATATAGTTTTCGATATAATTGATTATTTCTCTCGGATCTTCAGTAAAATACATGAGTGCATTACACTCGATATTCATAAAATTTTCGTCAATTGAGTTCTGAAGAAAACTTTTAAGGTGATCGTAATAACCGTTGGTGTTCAATATAGCAATAGGTTTATTATGTCTGCCTAATTGCTTGAGCGTGAGTATTTCAAAAAACTCATCAAAAGTACCGATTCCGCCGGGAGTGACAATAAACGCGTCGGAATTATCATCCATAAGTTTTTTTCTTTCACGCATTGTTTCTGAGTAGATGAAACGTGTACAGTTTTTGTAAAGTATTCCGTCTACATTCATAAAAGTTGGAGCGACACCAATGATTTCAGAACCACCAACAGAATTGATACCACGTGCGACTGCACCCATAAGTCCGCTTGCACCGCCACCAAAAACAAGGTTATGGTGGTGCTCGGCCATTACTTTTCCGAGTTTTTCTCCGGCTTCAATGTATAATTTGTCAATTTTTGTGCTCGATGCACCGTAAATGCATATATTCATCTTTACACCTGCTCAAGAAATTCGATTATATTCTCTCTGGTTGCAGGCAGACTACCCTGAAGCAACTCAGGAGATCCGCCGCCTTTGGCTGAAAGTCTTGTTCTTAATAATGAAGCAAATTCTGCAAGATTCACATCGTTCGAAGCGATAGCGTATCTGTAATTAACATCACTTCCGCAAAATACAGCAGAAATCCCTTTATATTCCTTCGCAGACTCTAAAGCCAGATTACGAGCAGACTGCATATCGGGATCTAATGTGAAGTACACATAAAATCCATTAATCATCTCAGGATGTGAAAGACGCATAGAATTAATTTCATTGGTAAGAGCTGTATTCTTTTGCTTAAGTGTTTCGTTTTCCTGGCAGAGCTTATTGAATGCTTCGAGTTCGTGATTGTGTTTTGCACAGAGTCTGACAGCTATTTCGTATAGATTTTTAGCTTTGATTCTGTAATCTTCAAAAGCGTCTGCACCGCATAGAATTTGTAGTCTTACTCCACCGCGATGTTTCATTGAACTGATAATTTTGACTAAGCCGATTTCGCCGGTACGCATTACGTGAGGTGCGCAACAGGCGCAGATATCGTATCCTTCGATAGTAACAATACGCACATTTTCTGTAAGTTCTAACTTGCTTCGGTAATCAAGTGTTTCAAGTTCAGAAGATGAGGGGAACTCAGTTTTTATCTTTACATTCTTGTATATAGCATCGTTTACCTTTGTCTCGAGAGATTCAAGCTCATCCTGAGTAAGATACTTATCAAAATCAACCGTTATTTCATTACCCATATGAAATCCGACGTTGTTACAGTTATATATTTCGTGTGCAATTCCAGAGAGAAGGTGTTCACCGGAATGGTTTTGCATACGTCTGTATCTGAGATCCCAATCGATTTTACATAACACAGATCCTTGTTCGACAGGTGAATTGACAACGTGCACGATTTCGTTGTTTTTTATCTGAACATCAAGAACTTTTGAATTTCCTATAAAACCGAGATCTGCAAGCTGACCGCCACCTTCGGGAAAGAAGGCGGTTTTGTCAAGAACAACCTCATGATGCTTTTCAGCTTTTACGCAGCTGATAACTTCAGCAGTAAAGGCAGAAATATAAGCATCGTTTTCGTACAGTTTGATTGTTTGCATTATTTTATCGCATCCTCAAAAGATTTTTTAAATGCAGGTATAGAACGTACTATCATATCGTAGTCAACACAGTATGATGCGCGGAAATATGTATAGCAACCGAACGCCGAACCTGATACGAGCAGAAGATCATGTTTCTTTGCAATTTCACTGAATTCGTCAGCATCACCGTTAGGAGCCTTA
>JAZRNG010000206.1:0-19359 GCA_045648065.1 Acutalibacteraceae bacterium
GAGCACCATTAGCTCAGTTGGTAGAGCACCTGACTCTTAATCAGGGTGTCCACGGTTCGAGCCCGTGATGGTGTACCAATTGTGGCCCGTTGGTCAAGTGGCCTAAGACTCCGGCCTCTCACGCCGGCAACACGAGTTCGAATCTCGTACGGGTCACCAGGAAAGTTAAAAGATACGGGATACCGTATTTTGATAGAAGTCGGTGTCGATAGCGAAGAGGGTCCACCCGTTCCCATCCCGAACACGGTAGTTAAGCTCTTCAGTGCTGAAAATACTTGGCGGGCAGCCGCCCGGGAAGATAAGGCGACGCCGACACATTTTTTTATTAATGCCTCAATAGCTCAGCTGGCAGAGCACGCGGCTGTTAACCGCGGTGTCACAGGTTCGAGCCCTGTTTGAGGCGCCAGAATTAAAGGATACTCAAACGAGTATCCTTTAATTTTTTTTGTCACCTCGACAGTTCTCTCACTTGCCACACCTCGTTAGTTGACATCGTGGCTGTTAACCGGTTCGCAGGCTTGTGGTTTTGTTTTTGGGTCGCTTCGTGAGTCGATCCTACGGGTTGGCTCTGATTTTTTCTTTTATGCAATTTCCGTGGGCTGTTACTGACGAGGATATATCATAGCTGTACAATCAAAGTATCGAATGCGAGTCCTTTAGCCAAATTGATTGGATTTTTAGCCGAAACGATTAGCTTTACATTTGAAAAGCATCCGCTGAAAGTGTTATAATCAATTTATAAGGTGGTGGTATTTTGATTAATGTGCTGATTTGTGATGACAGTGTCGCAATTCTGAATGAGGTAAATGCACTGGTGTCTGAATGGGGCGATTTGCATAAGGTTGATTTCTGTATTGACACGAAAACATCTGCAGAACTTGTTCTGGAAGCAAAGCGCACGTATGACATTGCCTTTATCGACATTGAATTGCCGGGAATGAGTGGACTTCAGCTTGCGGAAGAGCTGAAGAAGGGTAATCCTGACATAATCGTTATCGTCATCACCTCTTATCAGAGCTACCTTGACAGCGCAATGAAAATCCGCGTTTTCAGATATCTTTCGAAGCCGATTGAGATAAAACGTTTCAATGCAAATCTGCTTGATGCGGTCGAGGAATACCGAAATATTTCCGAGACAATTATTGTCAGCGAAAAGGACGATGTGTTTTATCTTAAAACAAAAGATATTCTTTTCATAGAAAACCGAAAGAACGGTTCAATGATTGTAACAAAAGACCGTGAAATTAAAACCAACAAGAAGCCGCACGAATGGCTGCAGACTATTAATCAGCCACGATTTTTTGTTTACTCGCATAAGAGTTTTATTGTTAATCTGCAGAATGTTACCTCGTTCAGTAAAACATCTGTATTTTTCAAAAAAGCTGACGGCACTTCGGTTTCTGCTCACATTTCGCAGCGTAATTATTCTGAGTTCAGACATGCGTTTTTCTCGTTTGCAGGAGGTACGGTATGAACACTTTGTGCTATGTTTTTACTTTTGCCTTTGAACAGTTTATTTCATATATTTATTTCAGCAATAAATTTGAACTGAAACGAAAATCGTTTTATGTCTTTCTTTTTTATATGGCTTCTTTTGCCGTTCAGTTTTGTGTACATTTATTACCTGTGCCTGAATTTAATCTTTTGTCGTTTTTTATCTGCAATATAATCGTCACAGCTTTGTGTTACAAAATCAATGCAAAACAGCTTATATTCAATGTCGTTCTGATTGAAGGGCTGATGATAACCACAGAGCTTCTGACAATGTTTTTGATATCAGCACTACTGAAGATAAATCTGTCTGAATACACGGTCAATGACAATGTAATCTTTCTTGAGATGATTGTTGCGAAAATTTTCTATTTTATAGTTGCATATCTTTTCTCGAAAATTTCAATAAAGGAAACCGACACAAAAAAGATAAAGGATTTTTCTTTGGTGTTGTTCGTTATGCCTTTTGCATCGATTGTTACGATAGTATGCTTTGTGTATCTCTCGTTTACTCTGAACCCTGACAACAGAACGTATTTACTCTTTTCGGTCATATCGCTTATTCTGCTTGTTTCAAATGTAGTGATTTTTTACATTCATCAGAAGGTCGTTGCGACTCTTACTCAGAATGCAGAGTATCAGATAATTCAGCAGCGAGCAGAGATAAATCAGGAGCATTACATTGAACTCGAAAGACAGTATGATGTTTCAAGCATATTGGTTCACGATATAAAAAGGCATCTGCACATAATCCGTGAATACTCTGAAAAAGGTATGGCTGATGACGTTGTAAAATATATCGATTCCGTATATGACAATATGCAGATTCAGTCATTAAGACAGTTCAGCGAAAACAAGCTTGTCAATGTGATTTTAAACAGGTACTCAGAGCTTTGTTCCGAGTACGGGATCAGCTTGTATTCGGATGTGCGAAGCATTGATTTTTCTGTCATTGATGATTCGGATCTGGTAGCTTTGATTGATAATCTTTTGGAAAACTCGATTGAAGCAGCGAAAAATACCGAAGGCAAATTCATCGATATACGAATAAGCGATTTCAACGAGTCGTTTATTGTGATTAATGTGAAAAATTCAACAGCGAATCCGCCGCGAAAAATCAAGGGAAAGTTTTATACGACAAAGTCTGCGGGTCACGGAACAGGAATCAAAAGCATCGAACGGGTTGCTAAAAAATATGACGGTCATACGGATTTTGAATATGACAGCGAAAGCAATACGTTTTCAGCGAAAGTTGTGTTGAATCCCGAAAAGAATTGAATCTGATTTTACCCTTGACAAAAAATCTGGGGGGGGGGTAGAATAGAAGTATATTAACACCTTCGTTGTAATTGGTATGAATTATGGCGATTCGTGAATCGACCCTACGATTGTTTTTTTAACATCCCGATAAATTCGGGTTTGTAGGGTAGAATATTCAATTAATATCGTAGGGGCGACCATCGGTCGTCCGCAAAAATTCTGCTTAATTCAACGGACTAGAAAAATCAAGCTTTTCACGAAGTATCCCTCCGTCTTTTGCTTCGCAAAATCCACCTCCCTTTAGGCAAGGGAGGCAACGCACTATTTGAAATCGTGCAAAAATCACCCCGACAAACCCGAATTTGCCGCTGCGCTTTGATTATTTTCGGGCGATAAACTAATTGTCCGTCAGAAATATAAAATAAAAAGGAGAAATTTTATGAAGATCAAAAAAATAATTTCGTTACTTCTTGCGGTGATTATGATTGCCGCAACGCCAGTTGTTTCGTTTGCTGCAAGTACGTCTGAAAATTATCACGTATATGCAAACGGTATCAGAGTTACACAAGATAACTGTGATGATGTCCTTGGTGACGGTGGCTCGGTTAAGTACGACAAAAAGAACTCAACTATTACGCTTACAAACGCTAAGATCACAAAAGCAAACCAGTATGCGGGAATGAGCTGGTATGGTTTGCAAATCGATACAAGCACTACTCACAAAATCGAACTTGTAGGAAACAATGTTATTGACCTGAGAAACTTCAGACCCGAGACTGATAATACTGTTTTGGAGATCTGTGCACTCAGCGCAGAAGGTACTATCGAATTTTACGGTAACGGCTCACTGAAGCTTTACACACCCGACTGCAATGACAGCTCAGCACTGGACTACGGTGCTTCTCTCTACTTTGACGGATGCAAGGTTGAAATCCATAGTGGTGACGGATGGGATTGTGCTTCGGGAATAGATTATTCTGTCAGTCTGAACAGATTTGAACATATCGGCCTTGAAAACGGTGCAGAGCTGAAGGTTTATGCCGGAAATATTGAAAACCAATCCAGAAGTATTTTAGAACATGAAGGCATCCGTTGCAGTAATCTTAAGGTTGACAAAACAAGTAAATGCTATGTTGAAACAGGCGATGTTACGATGGGCGACATTGAATATGCAACGAATGTAGCTATTACTGCAGGTTCGGTATTCGGCGGCGGTGAGGTTACTGCTATTGCAGGTAAGGTTACATATACATCCGCGATGAGCAAAGAAAAATGTCTCAGCTGTGGTATTTATGACATCGGTTGGCCGATGAGCGAGGAGCATGCAAACGGTAGATTTTTGCCAGATATGACTATTATCGCAAGTGGCTACGATTGCGGTACATATAGTACGAATGTTTATTTGTATGATATGAGCGATAAGATTGACATTCTTGTAAGCGAAAATGTTGACGGCTCAGACCTTAAGTATTTAAAAGACGGTGAGCGTTTAGGAAATTACAAGTATGTAATGATTTGCCCCGAAGGCGAAGTAGTCATTGAAGAGGAGGAAGAAGAAAAGTCCTTCTTCGAAATGGTTATTGATTTCTTTGTAGGTCTTTTCGAAGGCTTTATAAACTTCATTATGAGTCTTTTATAAGATTCGGAAATAAGTAAAGTATAATTTTTATTACCGTTAAATTTAATATAGCAAAGAAGGAATCACTCAGGTGGTTTCTTCTTTTTTTCGGTTTATGAATCGGTTGTATTTATGATAAATCAATGCTATAATTACTTTATAGAAATTCAGTGAAGTCATGGATATCAAAAAGCTTTGTCGCATAATTTTGCAAAAGCAAAGGTTTGACACCTGCAGAAAATACAGTTACAATATAAGCATATCAACATAACGGAGAATAAAATGAGCAGAATTATAGAAATTACAGATTTTCTTGCACCTGAGCTGGATGTATATGCACGGTTGACTGAGGTTCAGCTGTTAAACAGAGAATTCCCTGAAAAAGGTTTATTCATAGCGGAAAGTCCGAAGGTCATTGAAAGGGCTCTTGACGCAGGATATGAGCCTGTTTCCTGCCTTATGGAAAAAAGACATATAGAGGGCGAAGGAAAAGAAATCCTTAACAGAATTAAAGATGTGCCTGTTTTCTGTGCAGAGTTTGACGTTCTGACACAGCTGACGGGATTCAAGCTTACGAGAGGTATGCTGTGTGCGATGAAGCGTAAGCCCTTGCCGAGTGTAAGAGAAATATGTGAAAATAAAAAAAGAATTGCAGTACTGGACAGAGTGATGAATCCCACAAATGTGGGTGCTATAATACGCTCTGCCGCGGCACTCGGAATGGATGCTGTGATCCTTACTCCCGGCTGTTCCGATCCGCTGTACAGACGCGCTGCAAGAGTCAGTATGGGTACCGTGTTTCAGATTGACTGGACTTTTTTGACCGATGAAAGTCTTGATGAAATAAAAGCTCTCGGGTTTAAGACCGTAGCTATGGCACTAAAGGACAACTCTCTTTCTATCGACGATCCGAAACTTGGCAAGGAAGAGAAGCTTGCTGTTGTAATGGGAACGGAGGGCGACGGCCTTTCTGATGAGACTATATGCGACTGCGATTTTACAGTGAAAATACCGATGTATCACGGTGTCGATTCGCTGAACGTGGCTGCCGCTTCCGCAGTAGCTTTCTATCAGCTCGGCAGAAGAGGAAAACAGAGTTAAATACAACGGATTCGGGTATTCGGTTGTGTATTATAAAGACAGTCAGGAACAAACAGACTCGGATATATACGGAGCTGAAATCAGGCTGTTGATTCAATAATGTTATGAGCGTGGATTGAATAATAGCTTCTGAATTGAAAAATATAAAAATCTCGGAGGTAGCATTATGAAATACCGTGAGGATAAACGTGGCAATAAGCTGTCTGTTTTAGGCTTCGGATGTATGCGTTTTAAAAAGAAAATGGGCAGAATCAATATGGCTGATGCAGAGCGTCAGGTTATGAATGCTTTCAACAACGGTGTGAATTATTTTGACACCGCTTTTATCTATCCCGGAAGCGAATCGGCTTTGGGCGAGATATTTGAAAAGAATAATATCCGTGATAAGGTATATATTGCGACGAAGCTCCCTCCGCAACTGATGCGAAGCACCGAAATTCTTGACAAGCTTTTCAATGAGCAGTTGAAGAGACTTCGGACAGACCACATTGACTTCTATCTTATGCATATGATGGCGGATATCAAGGTATGGGAGAGGCTGAAAAGCATCGGAATCGAAAAGTGGATTGAGGACAAGAAAGCAAGCGGTGCAATACGTCAGGTAGGTTTTTCGTATCACGGCAAATCGGATATGTTCTGTAAAATAATAGATGCATACGATTGGGATATGTGCCTTATACAGTACAACTATATGGATGAACATACTCAGGCGGGTCGCAGAGGGCTGATTCACGCTTACGAAAAGGGTATACCGGTAATGATTATGGAGCCACTTCGCGGAGGCAGACTTGTAAACAATCTTCCGCCTGAAGCCAAAGATATTTTTGCAGCTCATCCCGTCCGGCATACTCCTGCACAGTGGGCATTCCGCTGGCTCTGGAATCAGCCTGAGGTTGCCGTTGTGCTTTCGGGTATGAATTCCGACGAAATGGTAGCAGATAATATAAAAACTGCTTCTGAGACGAAAATCGGCGAATTGACCACCGATGACGAAGCGATGCTCAGAAGAGTAGTAAATGCGATTAACTCTAAAATGAAGGTTGGCTGTACGGGATGTGAATACTGTATGCCCTGTCCGAAGAATGTCAACATCAGCGGAACCTTTTCTGCGTATAACCGACATTTTTCTGACGGCAACTTTGCGGGATTCAAAGAATATGTCAAATGCACAGGTAAATACGCACCGGCTTCGGCGTGTGTAGACTGCGGAAAATGTGAAAATCATTGTCCGCAGTCAATTGAGATACGTAAACAGTTAAAGGAAGCTGAAAAAGTACTTGAAACACCTGCGTATAAAACCGTTAATAAGGTTAAATCGATTTTCAGAAAGAAAAAATAAAATCGAAATTTTTTGTACAATTAAAGGATACACGATCGGGTGTCCTACGGTGATTTTTATTGTTCTTGCCAACGCTACGGAAAATGATATAATCATTACGGTAACAAGAGTTAACACTGCTTTTCAGGAGTGTGAATTATGAAGAAAAGGAATAAAGAAAAAGTGAAATCAGGGAAAAGAAAAACAGTCAAAAAAATCATACTGATTGTATTGCTCGTGTCAGTTGTTTTCCTGGCAACGGGAATAATTTATTTTGAAATCGAGCCTGAAAATACAAATATCAACTATGAACCCGCAGATGCACAGAAGGTAACCGACACAACGATAAGGTTCGATTCCAACGGCAAACTTAAAATTTTGCACATTGCCGACACGCATCTTAATTATGACAGGAATTTTGATGCATCTATATGGGTGATCGCAGAGGCCTGCGATGTGGAAAAGCCTGATCTTGTCGTGCTTACGGGCGATAATACACATCCTGACGAGGATCCCGCAAAAACAAAAAAGCTTATCAATGCTTTGATGAATATATTTGAATCAAGGAACATTCCTGTTGCAGTAACGTTCGGAAATCACGATTCAGAGGCAGGTCCGATGACAAGAGAAGATATTATGGAGTATTACAACACATTCTCCTGCACGATATCTGTGAATGACAGTATAAATTTCAAAAACTGTGCAACTTTTAATATTCCCGTCCTCGCATCTGACAGCGACAAGGTCAAATTCAACCTTTGGGTGTTCGATTCGGGCGACTATGATGAAGACGATCCGAGACATTATGACCGTGTACGCACCGAACAGATAGAATGGTACAAGCAGACTTCTGCAAAGCTTAAAGAAGAGAATGGCGGAGAAACAGTTAATTCGGTTGTTTTCCAGCATATAATTGTTCCGGAGATTTATGACGTGCTTGAAAAGGTTGACTCAAAGCAACCTTTTGCGGTTGAGCATATTTACAATGAAGATGAATATTATATGTTTGATCCCGAAGGCGTGAACTACGGTATGCTTAATGAAAAACCGTGTCCCGGCTATTATAATGACGGTCAGTTTGATGCCTTGGTGGAAACGGGCGATGTACTTGCTATGTTTACAGGTCACGACCATACAAACGCCTTTGGTGTAAGAAATCAGAATATTGATATTTACACGTCTCCTATGACTCGTTACAAAGGTCTCGCTTATACTACTCAGTACGGCTACCGCGTGGTAGAGATCGATGAAAATGATACTTCGACTTACGAAACGAGAGTTGAGCGTCTTTATGATGTGTTCGATTTTGATTACATAAAAACCGCAAAGGAAAACGGAGATAAATATTCGAAGAGAATTGCCTTTGAACTGGCTGTAAAGGGCTGGGTTCAGGAAGGATTTATGAATCTTTATCAGTCGACAGTAGAACTCTTTTCAGGCAGAAAGGTCGAGTATCCTGATTAACGGAATAACAACAAAATCCGTACACTTTTCAAAAAGGTGTACGGATTTTTTAACTTATCAGACTATATCGGATTTTTTAAGCTAAGCAGTCATGTGTTGACTGTCAGAGTTGCCTTACAGTAAGGTTACGAACTCTTCGTATGCCTTGGGATTAGCGAAAACGACATCGTTCGGCATAGAGAAGCTGATCTCGTTTCCTTCGTAGTTCAGAGCGACACCGCCTGCTTCTTTCAGGATAAGTGTTCCTGCGGCGACGTCCCAGGGCTGTAAAGATTTCTCGAAAAATACTTCACATCTGCCGCAAGCGACCATACAGATGTCGTAGGCGGCTGAACCGCTCCTGCGGATGTCACGTGAAAGGTCAAAGACTTTTCTTAAAAGTGCGAAAGTTTCATCTGTGTTTTCAGGATGATACGGGGATGTGCCGAAGAGGGCAAGTCCGTCTGAAAGAGGACGGTCGCTTACCTTTATTTTTTTGCCGTTAAGACAAGCGCCCTTGTCTTTCTCTGCACTGAAAATCTCGTCGGTGTAGGGGTTATAGACTACACCTGCGATGATATCATTTTCTTTGCAAAGGGCAACGGAAATACAACTGCAGCGATAGTCCTGCATAAAATTGGTCGTGCCGTCGATAGGGTCGATTATGAAGCGTAAAGCGTCATTTTCGAGGCTGTTTTCGCTCTCTTCACCCACGAATTCAGCTTCGGGAAAAGCCTTTCCAAGCTCCTCAAAAAGGAAATTCTGCACTGCGACGTCGTACATGGTGACAAAGTTTTTCTTGCCCTCTTTGGCTGTCACGGCTGATTCCTGATCACGTGCAGAAAGGATGATTTTTCCTGCCTCTTTTACTGTTTCAATGATTCTGTCGAGCATAATTTATATCTCCTATCAGTTCGGAATGATTATTTGTCCAAAGACCATTTCTGCTGCATTATGACTGCAGGCACGTAGTCGTTTTCTCTCGTGTAAAAGGCGGTGATCATATCTCCGTTATCAAGTTCGATAGTGGAGGGATAGCCCAGGTCGTCAGTATCCTTTCCTTCAAAGATTACACTCTCTTCGCTCCACGTTTCGCCGCCGTCCGTACTGAATATCGCCCATATTCCGTAGGGTTTTTCCCTGTGTGAAAATGTGGAGATCAGCACTCCTGATGAATGCATAAACAGGTGACCGGGAGCACCGCTGTTATCGTTGATGATCTGTTCGGGTTTGCTCCACGTTACACCGTTGTCAAAGGAAACCGACTGATACATAGTCAGTAATGTTTCATCCTTATTCTCGGCACGGAGGTGACAGATTATCTTGCCGTCTGCGAGCTGAATGAAGTGCGGTTCATAGAAGTAAACGTCATCGAAGTCATCGTATTTATAGATCTCAAGGTCGCCTCTGAAGGTCATTTCACCTGTTTCGGTATTTATGACGTGTGCTTCGATGTGGTTGTGAATACCGAGCCTTCTGCCGACCCAAAGGACAGTACCGTCATTAAGCACGGAAGGTCCGTGTGGGGAGGAAACGGGAGACTTGTATATCTTACCGAAGGTTTCACCGCAGTCATGGCTTATTCTGAAGCTGATACCGAGAGCTTCTGCCTCATCTTCTGCTGAGACAGAGTCAATGTAGTCAAAGCATTCCTGTGTCTGAGGCATATTTTCTCTTTGAAACTCAAGTGTATTGTTAAACGAAGTGGCGATAAGTCCGCTTTCGCCAAAGACTGTGAGACCCACATCTCTGTCATCGAGTACGGTGTCGATGACCGCTACGGGCTTTGAGTAGGTTTCACCATTATCGTCGCTGAAAGCAAGAACCCCCTTGCCGAAAGGACAGATATGCTCCACTCTGTAGCCGGAAGCACCTACGCAGATCCTTCCGTTCTGCAGTTTTGCGATAGTAGGCCACGCGAAGTAAGCGTGGTGGCTGTCCTCGTTGGTCATAACGATCTGCGGTGATCCTATTTTTCTGATGTTCAAAGCAATTCACCTCTTTTAAAGTATACCTAAATTATATAGAGTCGGTTCGGCTGTGTCAATATTTTAAATATTGTTTTAATTCCATCTTTCAAGCAACGCACAGAAAGTTCTACCGTTTTTCTACAGGGAGCGTGTTGAAATTGTCAGATTAGTTTGGTAAAATGATCTTGTCGGAAGGGTGTGATTTTATGAATGATTATGATTTCGGGAAGAAGATTTTTGAGTTAAGAACCGGTCTTAATCTCTCTCAGACTGAACTGGCTGAAATGCTTGGTGTTACGAACAAAGCTGTTTCAAAATGGGAGAACGGAAAGTCTAAACCGACTACGAATGTAATCAGAAAATTGGCGGCAATTTTTAAGATTGATATAAATGAGTTGTTGCAACTCAGGGATGGAGAGAAAAGAATGAAGATTTCCAAAGTCGTTATAACCGGAGGTCCGTGTGCAGGTAAATCTACCGCAATGAGTTGGGTGCAGAAGGCATTTACGCAGATGGGATATGCCGTTCTGTTTGTCCCTGAAACGGCGACAGAGCTTATCACGGGTGGTGTCGCTCCGTGGACGTGTGCAAGTAATGTGGAGTATCAGAAGTGTCAGCTGAAACTGCAGATAGAAAAAGAAAAGGTTTTTGAACAGGCAGCACACTCTATGACCGCTGATAAAGTCCTCATAGTTTGCGATCGGGGAACGATTGATAATAAAGCTTATATGAGTAATATTGAATTTGCTGAAGCTATGCAGTTTATCGGCTCAAATGAAGTGGAGCTTCGTGATAGCTATGATGCTGTTTTTCATCTGGTTACTGCAGCGAAAGGCGCAGAAGAATTTTACACGACGGAAAATAATTCTGCCAGGACTGAAACAGCTCAGGAAGCCGCAGCGTTGGATGACAAGCTGATTTCAGCGTGGACGGGTCATCCTCATCTTAGGGTGATTGACAATTCATCCGCATTTGAAGAAAAGATGAAAAGACTGGTTGCAGAGATAGCGGCCTTTCTGGGTGAACCTGAACCGTATGAGATTGAGCGAAAGTACCTGATAGAATATCCTGATATAAATTGGCTTGAGAGTAATCCGACTTGCAAAAGGATTGAAATTATCCAGACATATCTGAAAAGCTCTGACACAGAAGAAGTACGTGTACGTCAGCGTGGAGCAGACGGCAATTATATTTATTTTCAGACTGTCAAGAAAAAGGTTTCTTCCTTAAAACGTGTGGAGATCGAAAAGCGTCTCTCACAGGAAGAGTATCTGAAGCTTATGATGGATGCGGATACAAGCAGGCGACAGATTCGCAAGACGAGATATTGCCTTACATATGAAAATCAGTACTTTGAGATAGATATATATCCATTCTGGACGGATAAGGCTATCGCAGAGATTGAGCTGAGTGATGAAAATTCCGCAGTCGTTTTCCCAAAGCAGATCAGAGTTATAAAAGAAGTTACTGACGATGATTCTTACAAAAATGCAGCGTTGGCGAAATTATGAGGTGGAGTTATGTTTTTTGAAGCTTACGATACTGAAATCGGGATGAACTATAATGATGATAAAGATTTCGACCATTATCCGAAGAATCTTATGACGGAGTATAAACAGTCCGTCGAAGAAGGATTTGATATAGAAGAACACAAGGCTTTGTTTGAGTCTGTCGCAGCGATGGAAAACGGTGAGATTAAAGAACAGATGAGTGATCTGATTTTTAAATTGGTTATGAAAGCTAAGATCAGAGAAGAATATAAATACAATGAGCCGAATGAGTTGAATGCGATCAGAGAACTGAGAAAAGAACACAATTTTTCTTCGGTAATGCCTGACGGCGAAACTCTGAGAAAAAAGATTCTCGGTGCGTGGACGGGCAGAGCCTGCGGCTGTCTGCTCGGAAAGCCCGTAGAAGGAATCAGACACGGAGATCTGATCCCGATACTTAAGGAAACAGGAAACTATCCGATGCATCGTTACATTCTTCGTTCGGATTTAAGCGAAGAGCTGTGTTCACGCTACAAGTACGGTCTCGAAAAGAGAGACTATGGGGATACTGCGGACGGTATGCCTGTCGATGATGATACGAATTACGTTGCACTCGCACAGTGCATCATCGAAAAATCAGGCAGAGACTTTAAGTCTGAGGACGTAGTGGATGCCTGGCTGAGATATCAGTCTGTCTATTCTTACTTTACTGCGGAGAGAGTTGCTTATAAAAACTTTATCAACTGCATTGAGCCACCTGCCTCAGCTATGTATAAAAATGTCTGCCGTGAGTGGATCGGAGCGCAGATCAGAGGCGACTACTTCGGCTATATAAATCCCGGTGCACCGGAAATGGCGGCTGACATGGCGTTCAGGGATGCGAGAATATCTCACGTCAAAAACGGTATATACGGTGAGATGTTTGCTGCGGCGATGATTTCGTGTGCAGCTGTTACAGACAGCATTGATGATATCATCCTCGGAGGACTTGCACAGATTCCGCACACGTCAAGACTTTACGAGGCTGTGATGCAGATTTTTGATGGATACAAAAACGGTGTCAGCGTGGATGAATGCTTTGATTTTATTCACTCGGAGTATGATGAATATACTGACCACGGCTGGTGTCACGTCATTCCGAATGCAATGATCGTCGTGGCGGCGTTGCTTTACGGTGAGGGCGATTTCGGAAAATCGATCTGCACGGCAGTAGGCATGGCGTTTGATACTGACTGTAACGGTGCGACGGTCGGTTCCGTACTGGGTATGAGAGGCGGAATTGACTGTATTGATGACTGCTGGAAGAAGCCGATTAACGGTAAGATCCACACATCTATCTTCGGTGTAGGTACTGTGGACATCGAAAAAGCTGTCGATAAGACGTTTGAACATATGGCATAAGATAATAATTTAATATTTTGATTGAAATATTTTACATTATGTGATATCATATACAAGCTATAAGATTTGTACAGACAGTCTTTGTTAAAGGGGACAAAAAGGAGTGATTAACGGTGTTTGAAAACGGACTTACAGTAGCTATTCTGGACTTAATTGCGATTTTAAAAAGCACAATCGAATTTCTTATTAATTTTTTAGGTTAATAAAACATATCATCTCCGGGTATTTCACCTCACGGTGGAATATCCGGATTGTTTTATCAGAAGGAATATGGTACAATATCGACACAGAGAAAAGAAGGTGTTACTTATGGGATATATTCCTACGCAGAGAGTTCTCGACAAGCTTGATGAGCATCTCGGAAGAAACGATTACGGTGCCGCTGAGAGACATCTTTTGTATTGGCTCGATGAATCAAAAGCTGAAAATGATAAGCGTAGCAGAATGCTTATTTTAAATGAACTTGCAGGACTTTACCGTAAGCTCGGCAGGGAAGAGGATGCACTCAGGACAGTTTCCTGTGCTTTGGAGCTGATTTCTGAGATGAGAATTGAAAACAATATCGGTACAGGTACGACTTACATCAACTGTGCTACGGTATATAAAGCCTTCGGTAAGGCGGAGGAGGCTTTGCCTTTGTTCAGAAAGGCTGAAAGCATATACGAAAAAGAGTTGAGTCCCGATGATAAACGTTTCGGCGGCCTTTTCAATAATATGGCACTTGCGCTCGTGGATCTTGAAAGGTACGATGAAGCGTATGAACTCTACGAAAAGGCGATAGCTGTCATGGGAAATGCTGATGACGGCGAGCTTGAAGTAGCGATAACTTATCTCAACATAGCCAGTGCGAAGGAAACTCAGCTCGGTCCCGTCGAGAGTGACGGAGAGGTAAAGAATTATCTTGAAAAAGCGATGAGGATCCTTGACGAATATGAAAATAAAGACGGCTATTACGCTTTTGTGTGTGAGAAATGCTCGTCTGTTTTCGGCTATTTCGGATATTTTCTTTATGAAAAAGATTTAGAAAAGAGGGCAAAAGAAATCTATGAAAGGTCTTGAGCTGTCAGAAAAGTTTTATTATGAATACGGCGAAAAGATGATAAAAGAAAACTTTGCCGGAATTGAAAAATATCTCGCTTTCGGACTTGTCGGAAGCGGATCGGAATGCTTTGGCTATGATGATGAAATCTCGCAGGATCATGATTTTGAGCCGGGATTCTGCATCTTTATCCCTGACGAAAGTATTATCGATTCACGTACGGAGTTTCAGCTCGAAAGAGCGTATGCGAAGCTCCCGAAAGAGTTTATGGGCTATAAAAGAAGTCCCCTGAATCCCGTAGGCGGTAACCGTCACGGAGTTATAAGGATAGAGAAATTTTTTGAAGCAAAAACGGGCGATGGTAATGCAGATATTCCCACGGTTGGTTGGTTCTGCATTTCAGAGCAGTTTCCTCTTGAGGCGACAAACGGAAAAATCTTCTGTGACAACTTAGGTCTGATGACCCGCCTACGTGAAAAGATCGCCTATATGCCTGAGGATGTCAGACTGAAAAAACTGGCAGGGAATATCCTTCTTATGGCTCAGTCAGGACAGTACAATTACGTGCGCTGCATAAAAAGAGGGGAGACGGCGGCGGCACAGCTCGCTGTTACGGAGTTTGTTAATACTGCGCTGAAGGTGATTTTCCTTCTTAATAAAAAGTATATGCCGTATTACAAATGGACCTTCCGTGCGCTTCGTGACCTTGAAAAGCTCAGCGACCTGTATGACGGACTTGAATACCTGATTTCAAGCGCAAATGAAGCAGGGGAAGCGAAGAAAAAGCAGGAGATGATTGAAACGGTTTCAGAGAGAATCATCAGAGAGCTTACAGAGCAGAAGCTGACGAGAGCAGAGTCGTGCGACCTTGAGCGACACGCTTACTCTGTGAATGATATGATCAAAGATCCTGAGATAAGAAATCAGAATATCCTTTATGCTGTTTAAAAAAGTAAGGAGCTGAAAAACAACTGTTTTTCAGCTCCGTTATTTTATACCTGCCTTGCGATAAGATCGTCAAAGCTTTCTCTTTTTACTGCAACGTAATCCTTTTCACCGTCAAGCATAATGACGGGAGGCTTACAGATTGCGTTATAATTCGAACTCATCGCAAAGTTGTATGCACCCGTTGTAAGAACTGCGATAGTATCACCGCGTTCAGGCTTCGGGATTTTAACTCCCTCCTGAATGAGGTCTCCGCTTTCACAGCAACGTCCTGCGATTGTGCATTCGTAGTCAGCTTCTTCGTTTGCTTTGTTTGCAACCATTACCGTATACGCTGACTGGTAGAGAGCGTATCTCGGATTGTCAGGCATACCACCATCGATTGAAACGTAGTTTTTGAAGCCCTTGATCTCCTTGCGTGTACCTGCTGTGTAGAGGGTAAGACCTGCATCTGCGACGATGCTTCTGCCGGGTTCCATAAGGATTGTCGGCATTGTCACACCAAGCTTTGCACATTCAGCCTTAACAAGGTCAGCGATACCTTCGATGTTCTTTGCATAGTCGATTTCGGGGTCGGACTCGACGTACTTGACACCCATACCGCCGCCGAGGTTGAGAACACTTGCTTCAAAGCCGAGTTCATTCTTCATATCAGCGAGGAATTTGATCATAATCACAGCCGCATCACAGAAAGGATCGTATTCAAAAATCTGTGAACCGATGTGGCAGTGGTAACCCATAAGAGCGATATTCTCTTTTGCGAGAGCAAGTTCAACAAGCTCCTTAGCCTGTCCTGTTTCGATAGCTGCACCGAACTTTGAGTCGACATTACCTGTGCTGATTTTAGCGTGAGTATGAGGATCAATGCCGGGTGTAAGACGAAGAATAATCTTCTGCTTTATGCCTTTGTTTCCTGCTTCACGGTCGATCGCGTTAAGCTCTTCGACGTTGTCACAGACGAAATAGCCGATACCGTTTTCGATAGCAAATGCGATGTCAAAGTCTGTCTTGTTGTTACCGTGGAAATAAGCGTTTTCCATAGGGAAACCTGCCTTGACAGCAGTGTAAAGCTCACCGGGAGAAACAACGTCAATGCCCATTTCTTCTTCTTTCATAATCTCATAAATTCTCTTGAAGCAAAGAGATTTACTTGCAAAAAGAGGCATCGAGCTTCCACCGAAGAATTTGCTCATCGCACCTTTATAAATACGGCACTTTTCTCTTATTTTGTTTTCGTCCATTATATATGCAGGTGTCTGATACTTTTCAGCGAGTTCAACTGTATCTCGTCCTGCAAATGTAAGATGACCTTTTTCGTTAACACCAAGGTTGTTGCAGATCATTTTTAAAACATCCTTTCGGGTGACGGATTAAAGCATATGCGCTCTGATTTCATCGCCTGATTTGTCGATGAGGAGTGCGGGAGCGATATCGAAAACTGTTTTACAGCCTGATTCACCGTTCTGATTGAGTCTGTATGCCGCACGTGCATATGTTGCGAGAACACTGCCTGTAAACTCGGGGTTTGACTCGAGGTTGAGGCTGTATTCGATAGTGTGTTTTGTAGTAAGATCGAAGCCTGTGAAGCCGCTTCTGATAACACGACCGCCGTGAGGGATACCCATATGATCACGCTGAAGCTCTTCGAGAGAGATGAAGTTTACTGTAGTGTCGTAGTCTGCAAAATAGTTCGGCATTGTAACGATTTCGTTTTCAATACGTGCCTTGTCTGCACCTTCTTCAACGACAACGTAGCATTCTCTTGTGTGCTTCTGTCTTGTTGTAAGCTCAGGGTTTTCACCGTTACGTACACTCTCTACAGCACTCTCGACGGGTACTGTGTACTGACGTGCATCAATTACACCTTCGATTCTGCGGATTGCATCCGAGTGTCCCTGGCTTACGCCCTTGCCCCAGAATGTGTAGTCATTACCGTGGGGAAGGATAGCGTTCATATAAAGACGGTTGAGGGAAAACATTCCCGGGTCCCAGCCGACTGAAATGATTGCGATTTTGTTACCTGCTTTTGCTTTTGCATCTGTGTTTGCAAAATGCTCGGGGATTTTTGCGTGAGTATCAAAGCTGTCGATAACATTGAAGTTTTCTGCGATTGCGGGAGTTGATTCGGGAAGGTCCCTTGCACTGCCGCCACAGTTGATGATAACATCGATGTCGTCTTTATAGTCTGTGATTTTATCAAAAGGATATACCTTGACACCCTCTGTTTTAATTTTTACGGAGTCGGGATCACGTCTTGAAAAGACAGCGACAAGCTCCATATCAGGATTATTCTTAACGGCAGCTTCAACACCTTTACCGAGATTGCCGTAACCTGCTATACCAATTCTTATCATCTGTATTACCCCTTACTCTGTGACGATGCTGTTCATGTTATAAAGTCCTGCAGGTTTATTCAGGATAAACTCTGCTGCAGAAACAGCACCCTCTGCAAATAAAGCTCTTGAATGAGCCTCGTGCTTGAGTGTGATTGTCTGGCTGTCTGTTGAGACAAGGACCTCGTGAATTCCGACGATGTTTCCGCGTCTTACAGCGTGAACACCGATTTCATTCTTCTCTCTTTTTGCCATACCTTCACGGCCGAAGATAAACTGAGCCTTTTCGCGTACTGCTTTGATTGCATTTGCGATCATAAGAGCTGTGCCGCTGGGAGCATCAAGCTTACGGTTGTGATGTGTTTCGACGATTTCGATGTCTGCATCGGGCATTGTTGCCGCTGCCTTGACTGCGAGCTCGCAGAGAAGTGCCACGCCGAGTGACATATTTGCCGAGTGGAAAACTGCGATCTTATTACCTGCCTCTTCAATGAGAGCAAGTTCTTCGGGAGTATGTCCTGTTGTAGCCACAACTGTGGGGATATTGTTTTTTACAGCATAGTCGAGCAGATCTTTTGTACCGAGATGGTTTGAAAAGTCGATGATGATATCTGCTGCTCCGCTGAAATCATTAATGTCTGTGTAGCAGCCGCTTTCAGCTGCCATTTTGTCGATCTTTGCGGCAACGGTCATTGTCTCGGAAGCTTCGACGATTTTCTCGACTTCTTTACCCATTCTTCCGCAGGCACCGTTGATAATTACCCTGATCATACGTTCAACCCCTGCTGACGCATAAGAGCGAGAAGCTTCTGCTTGTGTGCGTCCTCCATCGGAGTAAGCGGAAGACGGAGATAGTCCTCGCCGTAACCCATAGCAGCCATAGCAGCCTTAACGGGGATCGGGTTAACCTCGCAGAAGAGAGCATTGATAAGAGGAAGGTAATCAAGCTGCATCTTAAGAGCACCCTCGATGTCACCGTCAAAGAACTTGTGACACATCTGAGATGTTTCCTTCGGAAGAACGTTTGAAAGAACTGAGATGACACCTGAACCACCGAGTGAAAGAAGGGGAACGACCTGATCGTCATTACCTGAGTAGAGGTCGAGTCTGTCACCTACGATAGCCATTGTTTCAACGATCTTTGAGATATTACCGCTTGCTTCCTTGATACCTGTGATCATCGGATGGTCAGCGAGAACACCGTATGTTGCGGGTTCGATGTTTACGCCTGTTCTGGAGGGAACGTTGTAAAGAAGGCAGGGCTTTGTGCTTTCGTCAGCGATAGCTGTGAAAGTTTTGATAAGACCGTTCTGTGTAGCCTTGTTATAGTAAGGTGTAACGAGAAGCATACCTTCGTAGCCGATTTCACAAGCAAACTTAGTAAGGTCGATAGCGTAAGCTGTGTCGTTTGAGCCTGTACCTGCGATCATCGGTACTCTGCCTGCTGCACGCTTGTAAGCAAACTCAAGAGCGTCTCTGTGCTCCTCATCTGAAAGAGTAGAGCCTTCGCCTGTAGTACCGCAGATAACGAGAGAGTCGATGCCCTCGTCTATCTGCCAGTCGATAAGCTTACCAAAGTTTTCGTAGTCGATGCCTTCTGCATTAAGCGGTGTGATAAGTGCGGTAGCCGCACCTCTGAAAATGCTGTTTTCTGTCATTTTTAAAACTCCTTTACATAGGTAATAAGCAATAAAAAATAGCCGATTTGCATCGACTACCCGAATTCATTCCGGCAATACAGCCGTGAAAAAATGTAAGATAGCTCTCCGCAATACGCGACAATAGGCGAGATATTATTCCCGACTACCAGCTCAGCCCTGGCTCAGGCTGCCTTCGGCAACGATTCCTTTCGCAACTGCCGTAAGCCTTGCCACGGCCTTGAATAGCAGTTGTTACTGATAATGCGATGCGCCTCTATCGTTAATTTTTTATTAACTTTGGGATATAGTA
>JAZRNG010000207.1:0-2034 GCA_045648065.1 Acutalibacteraceae bacterium
GGTCTCGATGTAACAATGATCAAAGACGTTACACCTATTCCTCACAATGGCTGCCGTCCCCCCAAGAGAAGACGTGTATAATTACAATAGGAGGTAAAGCGACATGGCAAAGAATAGAGAACCTATTGCAAAGCGCTGTAAGGCTTTAGATCTTTCTCCTGCAGTTATGGGTTATTCCAAGAAGCAGACAAACCGCAATCCCGGCGGTAAAATGAAGAAAAAGAAGAGCGAATACGGCTTACAGCTTAACGAAAAGCAGAAGGTTAAGTTCATTTACGGTATTCTTGAAAAGCAGTTCCGTAATTACTATGAGAAGGCTGTTAAGGCTCCCGGTAAGACCGGTGACAACCTTTTAATCTTAGTTGAGCGCCGTCTTGATAACGTTGTATTCCGCCTTGGTTTTGCAGCTACACGCCGTCAGGCTCGTCAGCTTGTAACCCATTCACACTTTACAGTTAACGGTAAGAAGGTAAACATCCCCTCATACCTTGTAAAGGCAGGCGACGTTATCGAAGTTGCTGCTAAGAGCCGTTCATCAGTTCTCTTCGAGGGCCTCACAGGTTCCGACGCACCTGTAGTTCTCACTCCCGCATGGATGGAAAGAGCTAAGAACGAACTCAAGGGTACAATCAACCACATTCCCGCTCGTGAAGAAATAGATACTCCCGTTGAAGAGCATCTTATCGTCGAGCTCTATTCTAAGTAATAGACTAGTTTTAACGTAAAACACATCCACAAATAAGTAAGGAGGGTTTTGCATGATAGGCATTGAAAAGCCCAGAATCGAAACTGCAGAATTAGCAGCTGACGGTACCTACGGCAAGATTATCGTTGAACCGTTAGAGCGTGGCTACGGTGTGACATTAGGCAACAGCCTTAGAAGAATTCTTCTCTCATCACTTCCCGGCTACGCAATCACCAGCGTGAAAATTGATGGCGTACTTCATGAATTTTCAACAATCCCCGGCGTAAAAGAGGATGTTACAGAAATTATTCTTAATCTTAAGAACGTCATTCTCAAAATTCACGGTGACGGACCCAAAACAGTATACATTGATGCAAGCGGTGAAGGCGAAGTTGTAGCCGGCGACATCAAGTGTGACTCAGAGGTTGAAATCATAAATACTGATTATCACATCTGCACACTTGACAAGGATGCAAGCATCAACATGGAGCTTACTGTTAACAAGGGTCGTGGATATGTATCGGCAGAGCAGAACAAAAAGCTCATGCAGCCTGTTATCGGTGTAATTGCTATTGACTCAATTTACACACCGATTCTCAAGGCAAACTACACAATTGACGACATGCGTGTTGGCCAGGACATCGGTTTTGACAAGCTCACACTTGAAGTTTGGACAAACGGAACCATTTCAGCAATTGATGCTGTTTCCCTCGGTGCCAAGTTTCTCAACGAACATCTCGCTCTGTTCAGCGACCTCTCAGGTGAGGCATATGACACAGAGATTATGGTCGACAGAGACACCGACAACAATACAAAGATTCTCGAGATGACTATTGAGGAACTTGACTTATCAGTACGCTCATTCAACTGTCTGAAGCGTGCAGGTATCAATACAGTGGAAGACTTAATAAACAAGACTGAGGACGATATGATGAAGGTTCGTAACCTTGGTAAGAAGTCTCTTGATGAAGTTATCAACAAGCTTCATTCATTCGGTCTTGATCTTCGCAACGAAGACGAATAATTATCTAACGGTAAAGGAGTGATTTCAAATGGCAGGTACCAGAAAACTCGGCAGAACAAGCGATCACAGAAATGCTATGCTCAGAGGTATGGTAACTTATCTCTTAGAGAATGGCAGCATTGAAACCACCGTTACAAGGGCAAAGGAAGTTCGTTCCATGACTGAGAAAATGATTACTCTCGGTAAGGAAGATTCACTTCACAACAAGCGTCAGGCTTATGCTTACATCACAAAGAAGGATGTAGTAAAGAAGCTCTTCGACGAAATCAGCCCCAAGTATAAGGAAGTTAACGGCGGCTACTGCCGTATTATCAAAACAGGTCCC
>JAZRNG010000208.1:0-16376 GCA_045648065.1 Acutalibacteraceae bacterium
AATCTGCGGCTGTACCTGCGGAGGATTATTCTGCTGGTACGTCGGCTGTACGGGTGGCTTCTGCGGTTGAGGTTTTACCACATTCTGCGGTGCAGATGGTTGCTTCGGCTGCTGCACTACAACATTCTGTGGTGTAATCTGTGGTGGTTTCACCTTCGGGTTGTCATACTGCAGAAATTCCTTCGGCTTCTCAGTTTTCTGCTGTACAGGCTGTGGCTGTACCTTCGGGGGATTATTCTGCGGATACGTCGGCTGTACGGGAGGCTTCGGCGGTTGAGGTTTTACCACATTCTGCGGAGCAGATGGCTGCTTTTTCGGAGCGTCATACTGTAAATACTCCTTAGGACGTGCAGGTGTCTGCTGTGTTTTGTTCACAGGCTGTTGAGGCATAACCGGAGCCTGAGGTCTTATCGGCTGTTGCGGTGCCGTCGGCTTCTGTGGTACAGGTGTGCCACACTTTGTGCAGAAATTCATATTGGGTACTAACGGGTTTCCGCATTTAGGACAGTTCATATTTTTCTCATCCTTTTTTGTTTGATAGTTTAATTATATTCTCCATTTTTCTATATGTCAATTATTCATCATAACAAAAACGCCCTCCGCAAGGAGGGCGTTTAATTATTTACTGAACCTGACTTACGTATCCGTCAAATCCGAATCCTTTGATCGATGATTTGAAATACTCTTTTTGCTGAGATGCTGATGCACCGGCAAACTCGTTTGCATAAACAAAAGTCAGCTTAAGATCAGCATTTTCATAGTCTGACATAAAGGAGTCATAAGACTTATTGTACTCTGATTCGCTTACCTTTTTATAATTCGAGCCTGTAATCACGTTGAAATAATCCCTTTCGGCTCCGCCTTCACGGACAACACCTGAATTGAACATATCATTCTGTGTAACCTTTCCGCCTGAATATTCAAGCATACCGTGAGTCGTTCCGTGTCCGAAGGCAGCACCTGCACTGCATACATCATGGCACCAATAAACATATTTGCCGTTCTGCTTGTTTCTTAACAGCTTGGGGAATTCTTCAGAAGCGATAAAATCATACGATTCTTCACTGTCAGCGGTATATGTTATTTCCTCAACGCCGTCTTTGGTTGAGTTAAGTTTATAAAACTTATTTGAAGAATATACACCTGAACCTGCTACGCCCGTTGTCATAAGCTCAGGAATACCGTCGAAATCCAGATCGACAAACACATAGCATGACGAATAACCATCTTTGACGAAATTGTCATAATCCTTGTACCACACGGACTTATTTTTCATATAAACAGAAGCGATATCGTCTGCACTGAGTTTTTTGGCTGTTGTTGTGGTAGTTGTTACTTCTGTTGTCGGTGTTGAGTCGGAATTTGTGGGCTCAGTATAGTCAGGATCAAGTTTTTCAACCTTATAAAGTGACCAGTATCTCTTACCGTTATCTGTCTTGACAGAAGCAGTTACTTTTAATATATGGTCATCCTTATAGCTTTCATTATCGCCGTCTCTTGCTCCGCCGACATATCCGCTGATATAAGCATCAAGGATAATTTCATATTTGCCGTCAACTATCTTGTGCTGTCTTGTAATATAGTCCTGAATACCCCAATCACCTGCGGTAAACTCAGCTATATAACAGTAATCACCTTCGATGTAAACCGTTGCTTCGGTATATTCCCAATCAAGTTTAAAATGTTCATCAAATTCTATGTTATAAACATTTTCACAAATCCATTTTACATTTTCCTTCGGAACTTTTGCATACCAATGGTTATATCCGTTTTCATCTTTTATTTCAGTGCTAAAATCAATTTCTCCATAGAAATATGCATAGGCCTGACCATATGTGTAGAAAAGCATCTCAGCAAAATCTTCTGTTGTTTTTAATTTTGCTTCACCTCCGGAAAATGTTCCGCGAGTACTGCTAAGCATTTTTTCAAGTTCGAGAAAATCATCTTGAGTGGCTTCTATGAATTCAGAATCAGTTTCTGCTTCATCGTCACTTTTCTTATCACCCGGTACAGAGTCAATATCCACCTTATCAAGTGCTTCAGGGTCATCGTCATCAACCTTTACATCGATGATGATTGTGATAGTCGTTGTATCAGAAGCACCGCTGTCGGTTGTCGTGAGAGTTGTCTGAGTGTTATCGGGAGTGATGTCCGTAATAGTGATACGGTAATCGCCGTCTTTATCGAAATCGATATTATAAACGTGCTCTGTAGAAGTGTCTTCTACGATCGTCTCTCCTCTGAAAGCTTCACTCTTGAGAATTCCGCCGAGCATCATTCTTTCTACCTTGATTTCATACTCTTCTGCAGGAAATTTTTCTGCATCGTACACCATAAACTCTGTTTCCTGCTTAAGAACAGGAAACTCGTCTATATACAATGCGCCTTCTTTTTCTTTACTGTTTTTGAAGATATCTACTCCCACTACGCATCCGCTGACAGCTACAGCTATCGCAAGTACTACAGCTATGATGATAAGAGGAAGATTTTTCTTTGACTTCTTTTTCTTTTCGTCTTTCTGCTTCTTAGGCTGCTGTACAACAACATTCTGCGGTGTGATCTGCGGCTGCTTTACGTTCGGGTTAGCATACTGCAGAAATTCCTTCGTTTTTTCAACCTTCTGCTGTACAGGCTGCGGTCGTTGTGCCGGCTGTACCTTCGGAGGATTATTCTGCGGACTTACCGGTCTGACAGGCTGCTGCGGTACGGGTGTGCCGCATTTTGTACAGAACTTCATATTTTGTACTACAGGGTTGCCACATTTCGGACAGTTCATTTTTTCTCATTCCTTTTTTGTTTAATAAGTTAATTATATTATTGATTTTTCCGTATGTCAATCAATATTATGATATACGTTCATAACAAAAACGCCCCCACAAGGAGAGCGTTTATATTATTTATTTTTTCTTCTTTGCAGGGTTAAGAGGTGCTGTGTGCCAGATGTCACGTGCATACTCGTTGATCGCTCTGTCACAAGCAAATCTGCCTGCACCTGCGATATTCATAAGTGACATTCTGTTCCATGCATCTCTGTCTTTATAAAGAGCTTCTGCCTTAGCCTGTGCTTTCTTGTAATCAGCAAAGTCTGCAAGAACCATATATGGGTCGTGGTGAACAATCGTGCTTCCGATTTCGGGGAATGTCTTTCCGCCGATGCCGTTATTGATGAATTCAATCACGCGTCTGAGGTCAGCATTGTTCTGATAGTAATTCATCGGATTGTAACCGACTCTCTTGAGTTCATTTACTTCAGGTGTGCTCATACCGAAGATAAGGATATTTTCTTCGCCTACAGCCTCATGAATCTCGACGTTTGCACCGTCCATTGTACCGAGAGTAACAGCACCGTTTATCATAAGCTTCATATTACCCGTACCGCTTGCCTCTGTACCTGAAAGTGAAATCTGCTCACTGATGTCAGCAGCAGGCATAAGAGCCTCAGCCAGAGAAACGTTGTAATCCTCGAGATAAACAACCTTCAGTCTGCCGCGTACATCGGGATCGTTATTGATAAGATCACCGAGAGCACAGATGAAGCTGATAATCTTCTTTGCCATATAATAACCTGATGCTGCTTTAGCCGCAAAGATATAGGTGTGCGGTGTGAAATCGCCGTCAGGATTTTCCTTGATAGCAAGATACTTTGAAAGAATGTGGAAAGCATTGAGATGCTGACGCTTGTACTCGTGGAGTCGCTTTACCTGAACGTCAAAGATTGAATTCGGATCGAGTTCGATTCCGTTTCTTTCCTTGACGATTTTTGCAATCTTCTGCTTGTTACGGAACTTGATATCCTCAAGCTTTTTGAGAACTTCCTTGTCATCTGCGAAAGCTCTGAGCTTTTCAAGCTCAGCTCCGTCATAGATGAAACCGTCACCGATGAGATCTGTGAGAAGCTTTGTAAGTTCAGGGTTTGACTGACAGAGCCAACGTCTGTGAGCGATACCGTTTGTAACATTTTTGAACTTATCCGGTGTTACAGAATAGAAATCTTTGAAAACACTCTCTTTAAGGATTTCAGAGTGAAGTGCAGAAACACCGTTTACGCTGTGTGAACCTGCAACTGACATATTTGCCATGCGGATCACACCGTTTGAAACGATAGCCATACGCTCAACCTTGTCAGCATCGCCCGTTGATGCCCATACAAAGCTGCGGAAACGGTTGTCGATTTCCTTTGTGATTCCGTAAATTCTCGGAAGAAGACGCTTGAACAAATCTTCAGGCCAACATTCGAGAGCTTCAGCCATAACTGTATGGTTTGTATAAGCGATAGTATCTGTAACTATCTTCCATGCCTCGTCCCAACCGTAGCCGCATTCGTCAAGAAGAATTCTCATAAGCTCAGGGATAGCAAGTGTGGGATGAGTGTCATTGTTATGGATAGCAACTTTTTCTGCAAGGTTGTCGATTCTGCCGTAAATACGAAGATGGTTGTTGACAATATCCTGAATTGAGGAAGAAACAAGAAAATACTGCTGTCTTAAACGAAGGCTCTTACCTTCAGGATGATTATCCGCAGGATAAAGCACCTTACTGATAACCTCTGCCATAGCATTCTGCTCCATAGCACGCATATAGTCGCCCTGATTGAACATATCCATATCAAGACCCGGAGCCTTTGCAGACCAGAGTCGGAGAACGCTGATACCCTTACCATCCTTACCGGCAACGTACATATCGTGAGGTATAGCCTTAACTATCTTAGCGTCACGCTGCTCTACATGGTGGTAGCTGTGATCCCAGATTTCATCAATCCAACCCTCAAACTTGATGTCAACAGCCTCTTCCTCTCTGGGAACAAGCCATACGTCACCGCCGGGAAGCCAGAAGTCAGGCATTTCAGTCTGCCAACCGTCAACAAGCTTCTGCTTGAAGATACCGTACTCATAGAGAATTGTGTAGCCCTTCGCAAAGTAACCCTGAGTTGCAAGACCGTCAAGGTAACACGCTGCAAGACGACCGAGGCCGCCATTGCCGAGACCTGCATCAGGCTCACAGTCATAGAGCTTATCGAGCTTTATGCCGAAATCCTTGAGTGCGGATTCCATTGTCTTTGTAAGATTAAGATTATAGAGATTGTTCTTGAGCGAACGACCCATAAGGAACTCCATGCAAAGGTAATAAACCTTTTTTGAGTCCGCTGTCTTTGATTCGTTATGAAACTCTTTTCTGCCCTGCATCATCATATCGCGGAGTATGAGCGCAATAGCCTTATAGTAATGCTCATAAGTCGCTTCGTCGGGCGTTACACCGAAGAAGTGTGAAAGCTTATTTGAGATAAGCTCCTTCGCTTCCTTTTTGGTCATTTTGTAGTTCATAATATACCTCCTTGGGATAACCGATATCTCTATCGGGATGTTTCTTTTTTAAATGATATACCAAAATGAATAAAAATACAACACCTAATTGAAAATTGTTATAAGAAAATTAACCTCTTATTTTGTGGTATTTGACGAAAAAGTTTGATTAATCAGCAAATCATAAAATGTAAATTATCGTTTTTGCACAAAATAACTGAATTTTCTTCCTTTAACACAAAAAATAACATGCAATAAAAATGCAAAAAATACAGAAAAAGTCTTTTATAATTCTGCTTTTTATAGTATAATTGTTTAAATAGCGGATTAAATTTATTTTCTTACTTTAATATTGGCTAACTTTTGCACATTATACTGCGGGGGTATTATTATGGATAAAAACAAAGTCAGACTTACTATCGGCGGACTCGACTACCGTCTTACAACTGACACAGACACAAACTATATCAAAAATCTCGGTGAAGAAGTAGATGAATTCATTACAGATTTACTACAGAATCACCCTAAGCTTTCACAGGTGCAGGCATCTGTACTCTGTGCTCTCGAATACGCTGACAGATACCATCAGGCTGAGAGAAATGCAGACTACCTCAAAGCTCAGATTCAGGTATACATGGAAGATGCCGCGAAAGCGAAAACAGAAGCTGAGATGGCAAGAAGAGAAGCTGAAAGAATGACAAGAGACCTTCGCAGCATCAGAAGAAGTCTCGAAGAAAAGGATATGTTATGATGAACATTGAAATCCTCGCACCTGCAGGCTCTATGGAGTCTGTCATTGCCGCTGTCAGAAGCGGTGCTGATGCCGTTTATCTCGGCACAAAAGACTTTAATGCCCGTCGAAACGCTGAAAATTTCAGTTTCGATGAGTTAAAGGATACTGTTGAATACTGTCACAAGCACAGTGTAAAGGTTCACCTTGCATTGAACACGCTTATTTCGGACGGCGAGCTCGACGACGCTCAGGACGCCGTCCGTCTTGCTTGTGAGGCAGGAGTTGACGCTATAATAGTGCAGGACTTAGGCCTTGCAGATATTATTCACCGTTGCGCTCCCGATATGCCGCTTCACGCATCTACGCAGATGTCCGTCCAGACACCTGCAGGACTTAAAAAGCTTAAAAAATTAGGATTCACACGTGCTGTGCTTCCCCGCGAATTATCAAAAGAAGAGATAAGGAACCTTTGTGAAAACTCACCTATAGAGCTCGAGTGCTTTGTTCACGGTGCACTTTGTATGTGCGTTTCAGGCCAGTGTTACTTCAGTGCACTTCTCGGCTCCCGAAGCGGAAACAGAGGAGCCTGCGCTCAGCCGTGCCGTCTCCCCTTCGGTGCACCTTTCGGCACGGGACACGACCTCAGTCTCAAAGATCTTTCTCTGGTCGACTACATCCGTGAAATGGCCGAAATGGGAGTATGTTCATTTAAAATCGAGGGACGAATGAAGAGACCCGAATACGTTGCCGCAGCAGTCAAAGCCTGCAGAAACAGCGTCGACGGCATACTCGACAATGAGCTTCGCAGCGACCTGAGAAGTGTTTTCTCACGTTCAGGTTTCACAGACGGATATTACAAAAACAAGCTCGGCATTGAAATGTTCGGCACACGTCAGAAGGATGATGTTACCGCTGCCGCAACTGTTCTCAAAAAGTTAGAAAAGCTTTACGAAAAGGAAGTCGCCGACACAAAAATCGATTTCGCATTCACAGGAATCCTCGGTGAGCCGATCTCTCTTGCTGCTCAGGCTGACGGTAAAAATGTTTTCATAGAAAGCGAGACCGAGCCACAGCCTGCACTCAACAAAGCAACTACTGGGGAAGCAGTACGAACACAGCTTGAAAAATGCGGAGGTACACGCTTCTACGCAGGTGACATTGATATTGAACTCGATGAAAACGTTTTTATTCCCGTTTCTGAACTTAACAAATTAAGACGTGAAGCGATAGAAAAGCTGGAATCCTCAGGAGTATCTGCAGTCAAAGCTTTCAAAAACGAATTTGTTTCAATAAAGCCGCACTCTAACGGTAAAAAACGCCTTATATGCAGATTTTCCGACATTGAAAGTATTCCCGAAAACTGGGACTATATAGAGCAGGTTATAGTACCTCTCGGCACAGAAAAGAATGTCAAAAAGTCTGTCCGTGTAAGTGTCGAAGTACCGAGAGGAATTTTCGGTTCATATGAAAAAATCCTCCGCCAACTTACAGAAGCGAAGGAATACGGTATCACCGAAGCGTGGGCAGGTACACTTGACGGAATCGCTCTCATTCAGAAAGCAGGACTCAAGGCAAATGCATTTTTCGGTTCGAATATTTTCAATTCACGCTCTTTGAAGGTGCTTGAAGATATGGGAGTCAACAGGATTCTTCTCTCAGCAGAGCTTACCATGTCGCAGGCTCAGGCTGTAGGCGGTGAATCGCCCAGAGGAATCTTCGCGTATGGCAGACTGCCGCTTATGCTGACGAGAAACTGTCCGCAGAAAAACGGTAAAAGCTGCTCTGACTGTAAGCAGAACGGTAAGCTTATCGACCGACGCGGAGTGGAATTTCCGATCGAGTGCCGTATGGGTACAAACGATATTCTCAACTCGGTACCCGTTTACATGGCAGACAGACTTAATGAAATCCGTAATATGGACTTTATCCTTCTTTATTTTACGAAAGAAGATAAAGAAACTTGTGCGGAAATCATATCCTCATATATACGTTCAGGTAAAGCAAAAGGTGACTTCACACGAGGTCTGCTTTACCGTGGTGTTGAATAAAATCACAGGAGATACGCTATGCCTTACATAAGACCTGCTGAAGACAAAGATCTGAAAGACATCGAATACATATGCAGAATGACTGCCGGACCTGATTCAAGAGCAATCGAAGCTGTCGGCAAAAAAATAGCACTGACATATTCAACATACTATGCGAGAGCTGAGCAAAAAACATCCTTTGTTCTTGATGACGGAGGCAAAGCTGTCGGATATATTCTTTGTGCCCCTGATTACAAAAAATTCGTCAGAGGATACCGAAAAAACGAAGTCAGACATCTTTGGAAGCTGGACAAGCGACAGAGTCTGACAGCATATTTTCTGCCATTTGGCTACCTTCCTTTCAAAAAAAATTACCCTGCACATCTGCATATAGACCTGCTCGATGAGTATCAGGGTAAGGGTTACGGTACGGAGCTCATGAAGGTTCTGCTCGAAAAATTAAAGTCAATGGGTGTTCCCGGTGTAATGCTCATCGTCGATAAAGGCAACACGGGAGCACAGCGGTTTTACACTCGTGCCGGATTCACAAAAAAAGCCTCTGTTTTCGGTGGTGTGGTAATGGTAAAGACGCTTTAAAAGCCGTCTTTCGCCTCTACAAACCATCGCTCACCGTCATCAAACAGATAAGTTTCTTTGCCAAGTATACGCACCGTGTAGCGTACACCTGCTCCGCCTACTTTTGTCGAGGCAGCACGTCGTACATCAAGCACACGATCGATCTCAAATCTGTGGCCATCCTCCCACGTGACAGTAAGCGGAACGATCGTTCCGTATTTATCCTGTTTTAACGTAACGTCTACATAAACTTTTCTCATTTAATCATCCCTAAGTCGGTGATATTCGAACACTTATCTATACATCCGCATCGGCATCACCGATTCTTCGGGGTTTCCGTGCGGAATTTTTTCTTCCTGCATAAGACAGGCATTGAATATCGCATTCTTTCCGAATCGGCGACGCAGTTCAAGGACTGTATCGTCGATTTTTTGCATTTTCTCGTGTTTTGACGTGTCTGTAAAAAAGTCAAGCTGTGCAGGCGCATCCGACTCAATCAGATCGATCGCTCTGACCGTAACGGCCCTGACATCGTAGTTCCAGCTGTAATTGGCATTAAAAAGGTCTATCGCTGCCTTCGCTATCTCGGATGCACTTCTCGTGGGAATTTCAAGCTTTCTCTGAAACTGACGTGAGAACAGGTTGCAATCCTTTACAGTTATCTGCACCCCACAGGCTTTAAGACCGTACCCCGTTAATCTTCTGTGCACATCCTGACTCAGGGAAAGGAAAACTCTCCAGACTTCCGCAGCATCAACGAGATCCGCTGAACAGGTTATCCCGTGACCTATGCTTTTGATCGGTGTTCTGTATCCGTCAGGCTTCACCCTTGAGGTGTCTGCCCCATTCGCAAACGTCCACAGTTCTGTTCCGCATTTGCCTAATTGTTTTGTAATCCACTCTCTGTCGCAGTTTGCCAGATCACCTATCGTATAAATGCCGAATTTCTTCAGCTTTTCAGCGGTTGACCTGCCTACACCAATCATTTCAGATGCAGATAAATTCCATAATTTTTCTTTAAACTCGTCTTTCGTTATTACGGTTACCGCATCAGGTTTTTTCAGGTCACTTCCGAGTTTTGCAAAAACCTTATTAAAAGATACTCCTATAGAAACAGTAAGGCCAAGCTCGTATCTGACTGTATGACGGATATTTTCGGCAATTTCGTATCCGTTTCCGAAAAGACGCTGACTACCCGTCACATCAAGCCACGCCTCATCAAGACCGAAAGGTTCTATCAAGTCAGTATATCGACGGTAAATATCTCTTACCATAGATGAATACTTTATATACTCATCAAAGTGAGGCTCGACAACGATCAGGTCATGGCACTTACCCTTTGCCTGCCATATGGGTTCACCGGTTTTCACACCACATTCTTTGGCTTGCTGTGACTTTGCAAGGATTATACCGTGTCGGTTTTCTACGCTTCCCGCTACCGCAACAGGTTTATTTTTCAAGGCAGGATTGAGCATACATTCTATCGAAGCATAGCAGGCATTAAGATCCGAGTGCAGTATTACTCTGTCCATTTTCCCTTCCCCCATCAATCTCAGAATTCCTCTTGTATTATACGAACATTTGTTCTGTTTGTCAACAGTAATTTTTCAAGGACTCCTTGTGTAACATATTGTAACCCTATTGTAACCTGCCTTAACTTGACAACAAACTACAACATATGGTATCATTAACTATCACTTATTACTTGAATTATCGGAAGAAGGTTAGACTTAATGATCAATTCAGACAATTTGTGTATGAGCTGTATGAAGGACATCGGAGACCTGAAAACCTGTCCTCATTGCGGTTTTCATAGCAGCACCCAGCAGATCTCACCGTATCTGCCGATCAGAACAGTCCTTGGTAACAGATACCTCGTCGGCAAACTTCTGAGTTATAACGGCGACGGTGCGACTTATATCGGTCTGGACCTTTCCACAAGATCTGCTATCAATATAAGAGAATTTTATCCTGAAGGGATCGCCGAACGCGACCCCAAGACACTTGCAGTTTATGCAAACGAGCAGAATCGTGCACTTTATAACGAATGCCTCCACAGCTTTGTGGAGATGTGGCGCAAACTTATGCGTCTCAGCGGACTATCCGCTCTGATCAAAGTCAGCGACGTCCTTGAAGGTAACGGTACTTGTTATGCCATTACCGAAAATATCAACGGCATCACTTTACGCGAATACCTGCTTCGTAACAATACAGGCTATATTTCCTGGGAAAAAGCAAGACCTTTGCTTATGCCTGTACTGTCTACTCTCGGTACTCTGCATTCTTCGGGAATTATCCACAGAGCTATCTCTCCTTCTACCCTTATCGTTGCCCCCGACGGCAAGATAAGAATAACGGGATTCAGCATCAGTCAGGTGCGTTCCGCAAGAAGCGAACTCAGCCATCAGCTTTTCACCGGCTACGCCGCTTTCGAGCAGTATGGATTTGAAGGCAGACAGGGTGCATGGACAGACATCTACGGTTTCGGTGCTGTTCTTTACAGAACACTCATAGGCACTGATCCCATCGATGCTACGGAGCGTGTCACCAATGACAGGCTTATGGTTCCGGGAAAGTTTGCAGAGCAGCTTCCCGCTTATGTTATAAACGGACTCGTAAATGCTTTGCAGATACTCCCCGAAGACAGAACACGCAGCGTAGAAGAGCTTCGGGCAGAGCTTTCAGCTTCGCCCAGTGCGGTAGCTGTCGCTTCCCGCGAGTTCAATGCTCCTGTTGCTCCGGTTATACAGCAACAGCCTAAACCAAAATATCAGACAATGGCTCAGCGCCTTGACTTCGAAGAGGAAGAGGATCCTACCGCAGGAAAGCGTGAAGCAGCTCAGAGACGTCATTATTTCTCTACGATAATCGTTGCCGCAGCATTGGTAATCATAGTGGTAGTCGTAGGATTCATAGTTCTTGAAGCAACACATGTGACCAATTTCTTCTCTGATGAAACGACTACAGCTGACGTGCAGAAAGACCTCGTTGAGGTCCTTGACTTCAGAGGTATGGAGTATTCGAACATCATCAACGACGAGTACAACAATAAAAACTTCACTTTCAAGCGAGTAGATACGTACAGCGAAAATGTAGAAAAAGGTGTTGTCATTTCGCAGAGTGTCGGTGTGGGTGAAAATGTCGAAAAAGGTGCTGTAATCACACTTTACGTAAGTATGGGAAAAGAAAGCATCCGTTTCCCCTCCAATTCAGGTGAGATAATCGGCCAGACATATGAAAATGCCGAAAAGCATCTGAAAAATCTCGGTTTCAAAGTAACAAAAACACCAAAGCAGAATATCGACAACCAGACTGCAGGTACCGTAGCAGGTCACAACGCAGAACCCGGTAAGGAGTACGATAAAGGTACTACGATAACGCTCTATGTGTGGGAAGAACCTGAAACAAGTACCCTCGCCAGCGAAGATCCTACAGAAGATTCTTCTGATCTTTTCCCCGGAGATTCTTCTGATGTGCTGTCAGATATTTTAGATAACAATCCGTTCGTATGGTAAACAAAAATCGCCTTTTCATAAGGCGATTTTTTATTTTATGCTAATCGAATAGGTTGATTTCATCCCGCATTCATGGTAAAATGCAAGATGAAACGGAGTGATCTTATGGAATATAATTTTGAATATTTTAAAGTAAGTGCAGATTATGTAAAAGGTATCGTACCGTACGAGCCTGAGATAGGAATCATATTAGGTTCAGGTCTCGGAAAATTTGCAAATGAAATCAGCAATCCTATAGTGATTGATTACAAAGATATCCCGAATTTCCTTGTTTCCACAGTTCAGTCGCATGCAGGCAAACTCATCTTCGGAGAACTCGAAGGCAAAAAGGTTGTTTGTATGGCAGGCCGATTCCATTTTTATGAGGGCTACGATTTCGAACAGCTCGTCATCCCTATCAGACTTTTCAAGCTCATAGGTGTAAAGAAAACTATCCTTACCAACGCTGCAGGTGCGGTAAATACCGATTACAAAGTCGGTGATATTATGATAGTCAAAGACCATATCAAACTCAACGGTTCAAGTCCTCTTTGCGGCACAAATATAGAAGAATTCGGCCCGAGATTTTTTGACGTAACGGATATGTATACAAAATCTCTGCGAAAAATCGCCGTTGAATGCGCAAAGGACAGCGGTCTTACGACACACGAAGGGGTCTATATGTTCTTCACAGGGCCGCAGTTTGAAACCCCTGCTGAAATACGTGCCGCCAGAATTCTCGGAGCTGATGCAGTCGGAATGTCTACAGTAACCGAAGCACTTACAGCTGCCCACTGCGGAATGCCTTTACTGGCCCTTTCAGTTATGACAAATATGGCCGCCGGTGTACTCGACTGTAAGCTTTCTGATGAAGAAGTCGGTATTGCAGCCGCTAAAATTGCGGATAAATTTGCAGAATATGTCAGGAAAATCATAGCAAATCTCTGATGTAAACTGTAGTTTACATTGACTGTTTTTAAAAATTTTTTCATATCATCAACCACAGTTGATAGACTTTTAAAAGTATACACCTTATACTTTAACCGTAAAGAATATTTTCATTAATGAGGTGTTAGAATTATGACAATAAACGAAAAAATAAGTATCTTAAGACATGATGCCGGTTTATCTCAGGATGAGTTAGCTGAAAAGCTCAATGTTTCAAGGCAATCTGTTTCAAAATGGGAGTCAGGTAAAGCTCTGCCTGATACTGATAAATTGCTCGCACTGTCTGAGCTTTTTAATGTCTCCACGGACTTCCTCTTAAAGGACAGTGAAGATTACGTGAGTGTCACTCCGCCGGATACAGATGATACAGCGGATGATTTTTATCCCGATACTGATATCGCCTGTCCCGATAATAGCAGCACAGGCTTTGTTCCTCCCATTTCTCCTGACTCAGTAGTGATAACTCACTCTGAGGAAGAATCCAGAAAAAAACAAAAGAAAAAAATACCCAAGTGGAAAATCATCGCTGCATGTATTTCGATCGTTCTTGTAATAGCACTCATCATTCCCCTTCCTCTCGGACTCTATGAAGAGTGGCTTTTCGAAGAATATGTAGAATATCCGTATGTAATGGTTCACGGTCTTGGCGGTTACGGTTCAGACTCAAAAATCAACGAATCCAATCCTTACTGGGGTTCTGAGACAGGTAATGTCGTGTCTTATCTCAGAGACGAAAAAGGATACGATGTTTACGAGGCTTCTGTCGGTCCGTTTTCAAGCACATGGGACAGAACCTGTGAACTCTATGCACAGCTCACAGGAACAACAGTCGACTACGGTGAAGCACACAGTAAGGCTCATAATCATGAACGTTACGGCAGAACATACACTGAAAAACTTGCTCCCGACTGGGGTTCAGAAACAAAAGGCGGACAGGTAGTCAAGCTTAACCTCGTCGGCCACAGCTTCGGCGGAGCAACAATAAGACAGCTTACATCCCTTCTTGAGTACGGAAACAAAGAAGAGATCGCTGCAAGCGGCGACAGCGTATCTCCCCTTTTCAAGGGCGGACAAGGCAATCTTATAAACAGCGTAACTACTCTTTGTTCCCCACACAACGGTTCAACACTTTACTACTGTGTAGAGCAGTATAATGTAGTAGACTATGCTCTTGACTTTGTATTCTACGGCAGCAAACTCGTTCAGAACAGTTCAGTCGGTGAATACTACGACTTCCATCTGGAACATTTCGGAATAGACAGTAAATCACAGGATGCCAGTACAATTCTTAAGACTGTCTTCAGTCAGGGAACAGACAATGCGGCTTATGATCTCTCACCTGACGGTGCGGCTGAAATAAATAAAAACATAAAAACTGTTGACAATGTTTATTATTTTTCGTATGCTTACTCTATGACGGAAAGCAAACTCGGAAAACACGTACCCGCAATGGGCGGATTCAATATACTTACTTTACCGTCAACTCTCATAGGATCATACTCAAAAAACGGAGTGACAGACTATCCGATAGACGAAACATGGCTCGAAAATGACGGCATGGTAAACGTAATCTCAGCCAGATATCCCTTCGAGGATAAATGGCAGGAATACGACAGTGAAAATATCGTCAAAGGCAAATGGAACGTAATGCCCACCCTGAAGGGGCATCACGGTACAGTTGTCGGTATGGACAGCACAGCCGAAGCCACGCAGGAATTCTACACAACCCTTTTCACTATGATCGATGAACAGCCCAGAGACAAAAAATATTATTTTAAAGGTTTATTTTAGGAGGAAAACAAATGAAAACCAAGAAAATTTTAGCAGTTGCACTTGCAGTTGCACTTGCATTCAGCTTTTCTGCAACAGCTTTCGCCACTTTTAAAGGGGACGTCAATAAAGACGGTATCGTTAACTCGACTGACGCTCTCAAAGTGCTTCAGTATGCTGTAGGATCCGAAACTGAAATCGATACTAACATTGCAGATATGGATGCTGACGGAACTATCAATGCTTCTGATGCACTCGCAATACTTTTTGTAAGCGTAGGTCTTGAAGATAAGGTTGAAATCCCCGAAGAACCCTCAGAACCTGACACTCCTGACACACCTGATACACCAGACACTCCCGACACACCGGACACTCCTGACACACCGGACACACCTGATACACCTGATACACCGGACACTCCCAATGCTCCGCAGACTGTTGACGAAATCGTCAAGCTCTACAACGATTCTGTTAATAAGGTTGTAAACGAAAAAGCAGGTTACAAGAAAGCAAGAACCACAGAAATCAAAGAAATGAACGGCGGCGCATTGATGAAAATTCAGCTTGTCGTTGATATGGTAAATGAATTTCTCGGTGTAGGCACAACCGAATACACCAACGCAAAGGGTCAGTCAAAATACCTTATGAACGCTTCACTCACAAAGGATGACCTTTCTTCAGTTGAATGCATCCAGGACGGAAGCAACTTCAAAATCACCCTTGGCCTTAAAAATGGCAGCAGCTCTGCAACCAAATCTTCAAAGAAGGATACATCAGCTCTTGCAAGAAGTGGACTTCTCACAGGCAGCCTTGCAGACCCTTCCTATGACTATCTCAGCAGCGGTTGTGTTTATTCAAGTATTATGGGTGCAGACGCAAATGTTTCGGTTGAATCAGTCAAAGCTACAAACAGTAACGTAAAGCTTGTTGCTGTAATCAATCCGCAGGGACAGCTCGTTTCACTTAACGCTTCATACGACTGGACAGTAGAAATGACAAAGATCAAGTATACTGTAGTTACAGTTAAGACAGCTGACGGTAAAGCTCATACAGAAGTTGAATTCTCAGATTTCCAGTGGTAAATAAAGTTATTTAAAGGTGTGGGAAACCACACCTTTATTTTTATTGATTTAATGATGATAACGTGATAAAATAAATACATTACGTAACCGAGAGGTGTATTATGAAAACATTATTCAGAAACGCTGATATTCTTCTTTTCGAAAACGGTATTTACAACGTGCTGAAAGGTGCATTTCTTGCCGTTGATGATGACAGAATTTCATACATAGGAAAAGACAAACCTGACGAAAATTTTGACTCAGTCAAAGATATGACCGGCAGACTTCTTATGTCGGGATTTTACAACTGTCACAACCATTGTCCGATGGTTCTTCTTCGCGGAGTAGGCAGTGATCTTCCTCTTAACGAGTGGCTGTTCAACAAGGTGTTTCTCAACGAGCACAAGCTTACTGCAGAAGAAATTTATTCAGGAACAAATCTCGCTTTACTCGAAATGCTGGCCTGC
>JAZRNG010000209.1:0-15763 GCA_045648065.1 Acutalibacteraceae bacterium
CACCGACTTCGAAATCCCGAAGAAATACGGTCTTCGTCAGACTATCGCCGATACTCTCGGCATAGGAGGAATTATGCGAGGCCTTCGTACAATTCCCGTACTCGAGGATTTTGCACGTGACATGCAGGAAGTCTGCCCCGACGCGTGGTTCCTTAACTACACAAACCCGATGGCGATTCTCACAGGATATATGACACGCTACTCAGGTATTAAGACTGTCGGTCTTTGTCACAGTGTTCAGAGCTGTGCAAGAGATTTACTTGACCACGTTGGTATGCTCGAAGAAGTCGGTGAAGATAACTTCTACGACAGAATCGCAGGTATCAACCATATGGCTTGGCTTCTCGAAATTCACGACAAGCAGGGCAACGACCTTTACCCTGAAATCAGACGCCGCGCACTTGAAATCAATGCAAAAGCTCTCGCTTCAGACAAGAAGGAAGACAAGCACGGTGATATGGTTCGTTTTGACTACATCAAGCGTCTTGGCTACTACTGCACAGAGTCAAGTGAACATAACTCAGAGTATAATATGTTCTACATCAAGGATAAATATCCTAACCTCATCGCAGATTATAATATTCCTCTCGACGAGTATCCGCGCCGCTGCATTGAGCAGATCGCAAACTGGGCAAAGCAGAGAGATGAAATCCTCGCTAACGGCAAAGTTACACACACTCGTTCAAAGGAATATGCTTCATACATTATGGAAGCAATGGTTACAAACAATCCGTACAAAATCGGCGGTAACGTGCTCAACACCGGTCTCATCGATAACCTTCCTGCTGACGCATGTGTTGAAGTGCCGTGTCTTGTCGACTCAAGCGGTGTTACACCCTGCCATATGGGTAAGCTTCCCGTTCAGCTCGCAGCGATGAATATGACAAACATCAACCCGCAGTTACTTACAATCGAAGCTGCAGTCACGAAGAAGAAGGATCACATCTATCAGGCAGCAATGCTCGACCCGCACACAGGTTCAGAACTCAGCATTGACGATATCGTTAAAATGGTCGACGAGCTCATCGAAGTTCACGGAGATTGGATGCCGAAGTATCATTGACGTTTTATGGATACAAAACATCTTCCGAATGAGCAACCAATTCGCCTGAAGGATTACGATTACAACACTCCGGGCACATATTTCATTACTATCTGTACCCGCGACAGAAAAGAATTATTGTCACATATCCGCGTAGGGACGGGCGTCCTCGACCGTCCGAAAAACGTATTAACTTTGTTTGGAAAAATCGCTGACAATCAACTGCGTTTTATGTCGGATTTTTATGATAATGTTTCTGTCGATAAATACGTAATTATGCCGAACCACATTCATCTTTTGCTTACAATAAAGCCCACATCAAACGGACGGTCGAGGACGCCCGTCCCTACGAACTCCGTTGTTTCAAGTTTCATCAGCACATTTAAAAGGTTTTGCAACAAGAAATATGGTTATAATATTTGGCAAGAACGGTCATATGACCACATAATCCGCAGTCAGGAAGATTACAATGAAAAGTGGGAATACATTGACGGGAATCCATTAAAATGGGAATCTGATCATCTTTATCAGAAATAAAATCAGCAGTGTCTTAATTTTTCGTTAAGACACTGCTTTATTTTACATCTGTGAAATATCGTTTACCGAATCGTCAATTCCCTCTGCGTAGAGGTGTGACATATCTGCATAATGCAGACATCTGGGAGCCGTTATGCCGTTTTCATTATTCTGAAACTCAATAACAGTAACGCCAGTAAAATCGTAGTCAAATCCTGACCACATAATATGCAACGGAATATGCAGTAAGACAGAAACCCACGCTCTCGAAAAAGCCGCATGGCAGAACAACGCAACCTTCTCATTGTTTTCTTTCACTATGCGGTAGATACCGTTTTCCTCTTTATAGCCGAGTCTTTCGAGGAAATCGTTACCGTTTTTTTCGATGTAATCTACAGCCTTTTTCATTTCAGACTGTCTGATTCCGTCGCATTCGTAAGCCTTGTCAAAAGGCAGGTCAATATTGCCGTTTTGCCTGTAATATGTGTTCTGTACAAATGAAATGGACTTCATCTCACCATCAGGGAACGGAGTCAACCTTTCGTCACCTATTTCGTGTGCCCACTCCTCAGTCTGCTTTTCAATGCCGAGCAGTCTGCAGGCCGGTTCAGCTGTTTGCTGAGCACGGAGTATCGGCGAGGCAAAAATTTTGTCCACACCAAGCTTCGCCATTCTTTTTCCTACAGCTTCAGCCTGAAGCCAACCTTTTTCTGTCAGGTGTCCTGTCGAATAATCAGGCTCACCATGACGGATTATGTAAAGAATCATTTTTGCACCTTCCTTTAGCGATCCGTCAGGATATCCCCTGCGTGAAAAATCCTGAGGGTGTCTTACTTTTTCTTTTTTGCTTTGTCCTTTTTGCCGTCGAAGATTTTCGCAACGGCTTTCGGATACTGATCGGGAGATCTGAACGAAGCCGAAGCTTTCTTGAAACCGTCAACGTATTTTTTGACGCTGAATCCGTTTGTGAGAATCTTTTTGTCAACGGTAATCTTATAATCCTTACCGTCAGCCTTGTAAAAAACCCGGTATCCATCCATTTTCGGAACAAAATGCACATCAGAAAGCTCTGGCGTTTTTTCAAGCACCTTTTGAATTTCAACGATAAAGTTTGTCATCACTACAGCATCACTGTACTCTGCCACAGTAACCGGTGCCGTGTTTTTTTCTTTTTTCTCTTTCTTCGTCTTCATCATCAAACACCTCTTTTACTTGTTTCGAAAACTATATTACAGTTGATTTATGCCTATAACGGACATTTTCTCTTTGCAGAGTCTAACTACCATCGGAAATCAGAAATCTTAACTATCGATAAACCGACAGCATCAGCACTCTCAACTTTGGCAATAGAATACGAAACCTTTGTAAGTTCTGCATTCCAATTCCAGTCAGCTTCAAGAGAAATGAGCCGACCTGTCGCAGAGTCAACCTTGGCTATGATCATTGCTTTGCTGACTGTGCTTTCAACAGACTCAACATGAGCGCCGACGCCGTGAACAGCCGTATAAAAATTCCCGCTGTTTTTATAGTCAAAATCTTTATTGTCACCCTTACCTACGAAAAGACCCGAACGCTGAAGTGCAGCTGCATCTGTACTACCCGAAGCATCTGCAGTGCTTTTACCCGGTTTCAGATCCAATGTGATTGTGTAAATGCCGTTAGTCTCATAGAAGTTAAATGATTTAATGTCGTTCTGCGTAAGAGAAGCCTTACTGAGGAAGTCAGCACTTCCCTTAGTGTTAACGTACTCCGTAGTGCCTACGCCAAGGAATTCATTAACCATATCAAAAACAATCTGAATTTTAAGAAGTGCTCCGCCTTCAAGTGTGCTGAGGGTGGTAGTCCTATGCTTTGTATAACCTGCTTTCGAGTTTATGGCCTTATTTACCGCACTATTATAGTACGATACGATTTCATTGAGTGTTTCAGGTTGTTTGTCCGCTGAAGAAGATCCGCTTGAAGAGCCACCGGAAGAACCTGAATCTGCAGAATCCGAATTAGTTTGAGCAGGATTCGTCGAACCTGATGCCTCTGAAGTCGGATCAGTCTTTTCTTTCGAAAACGTAACATCTAATCCGTTATTTATTATAATGCCGGAAGCATTTTCACCTGACTCCGTTGTCACCGTTTCTGAAACTGACGTATCCGCATCTTTATGCGGATCATCTGACTGATTCTTTACGAAATAGATGATCACACATACTGCCGTAATCACAGCCAGAAGAACTGAGATAATAGCAAGGAGAATAAATATAATTATGTTTTTATTGTCCGAAGGTTTTTTGGGGACGTTCTGCTTCGGAAAATCATTCCCGTTCAAGTATTCTTTGCTCATTTTTACTTCTCTTTTCAGAATTTTTAGTTAACAAGTATATCCGTTTCGATGTATCTTACACCGAGGTCATACATCATTTTTGCATCTTCAGGTGTATTAACTGTCCAGTATGATGCATTGATTCCGCGGTCAAGAGCAAGTTTAACAGAACGCTTATCGTTCTTGTCAAAGTTAGCTGAAAGCCATACCTTATCAGAAACAGATCTTGCTTCCGCAATATTTTCTTCTGTAATTCTGTCGACGAGATACCAGAGTTCGATTTTATCGTTCAGCTTATAAATTTCTCTTAACTGCTGAAGATCAAACGAAATGACAATTGCACTTTCGACAAGTCCTTTTTTCTCAACAGCTTCAACGACTTCGTGAAGTGTATCGTATGTTTCTGCCTTGATTTCGATCTGCGGTCTTGTGTCTGAACCGACGAAAACATCAAGAAACTCATCAAGTGTCGGAATTCTGAGGTCATCGTATACCCAGAAATTTGAACCGCCCTTGAAACTGTATTTTTTTGCTTCCTCGTAAGTTACATTCTTAATTTCGCCATATTCACAGAACCACTTATCAACCGTGTCATTGTGTAGAAGCACCCATACGCCATCTTTTGTACGCTGAATGTCGCACTCTGCTGAATAATATCCGAGTCTGACTGACTCTTCATATGCGGGAATAGTATTTTCAGGAGCAATTGCGGTAACACCACGGTGAGCTGTCATATAAATCGGATCTTCCAAAGTGTCAATACCCTTACCTGCGATAGAAATGACCTCTTTCGGTCTGTCGAAAAGCTTCGCTATATGTATAAACGGTAAAAATTTACACTTGAAAATAGGTGCTAAAACGTTAGTTATGAGTTTGTTGTACTTAGCATTCATTGTAATCATTCTTTCTTTTTGGGATATAAAAAATCATATCATATTACAAATTTGATGTCAACGAGAAAACAAAAAAGTGAGTGTCGAAAGACACTCACTTAATTGATTATTTGAACTTTCTTTTACGAGCAGCCTCAGACTTCTTCTTACGCTTAACTGACGGCTTCTCATAGTGTTCTCTTTTACGAACTTCCTGAATAACGCCGTCTCTTGAAGTCTGTCTCTTAAATCTTCTGAGAGCGTTATCTAAAGATTCGCCTTCTTTAACTTTTACCTGACTCATTGTATTCCCTCCCTCCGCTTTTTGCAGGGGTAATTTTTAATATACACCTTATTCTAACACACGATTTTACGTATGTCAACAGGAATTTTCAATATTGATAAAATTTATGCAAAGGTCGGGAAACCGTTTATCTTACAACGATATTAACAAGTCTGCCCTTGACATAAAGCTCTTTGACAATCTGCTTTCCTTCGATTGCCTTCGCAACGTTTTCGTCTTTCTTTGCAAGTTCGATCGCATCTGCAGCTTCGATTTCAGCAGGAATCATAAGCTTTGCACGAACCTTACCATTGATCTGAGCAACGATTTCGATCTCATCATCAACACACTTTGCCTCATCGAAATCTACCCAACTGCCGTTAGCAAGCATACCGTCAAAGCCCTGCTGTGCCCAGATTTCTTCTGTAACGTGAGGAGCAAACGGATTGAGGAGAGTTACGAAAGTTTTGAGCTCCGCCTTGTTGATTGCGCCCTTGTCATAGATAGCATTGAGAAGTGTCATCAAAGCAGCGATTGCTGTATTGAACTTCATATTTTCGATATCTTCAGTAACCTTCTTGATTGTCTTATGGAATGAAGACTCAAGCTCCTTTGAGTAAGCGTCACCGTCGACAAGGATATCCTGAAGACCCCATGTTCTGTCGATAAATCTCTTACAGCCCTTAACTGATGAAGCTGACCACGGAGCAGCCTTTTCATAGTCACCCATAAAGAGAACGTATGCACGAAGAACATCTGCACCGAATTCGTCAACAACTTCGTTCGGATCAACGACATTACCCTTTGACTTACTCATCTTGTCACCGTCAGGACCGAGGATAAGACCCTGAGCAGTTCTCTTTGCATAAGGCTCATCGTTCGGAACAACACCAAGATCATAAAGGAACTTGTGCCAGAAACGTGAGTAAATCATATGACGTGTAACGTGCTCCATACCACCGTTATACCAGTCAACCTGACCCCAGTACTTGAGCTTTTCGCTGTCAGCAAGAGCTTCATTGTTATTCGGGTCGATGTAGCGAAGGAAGTACCATGATGAACCTGCCCACTGAGGCATTGTATCTGTCTCACGCTTTGCATCCGCACCGCACTTCGGGCACTTGCAGTTAACGTATGAATCAATCTTAGCAAGAGGACTTTCGCCGTCCTGACCGGGTTCGAAGTTTTCAACCTGAGGAAGCTTGAGTGGAAGCTCTTCGTAAGGAACAGCAACCATACCGCACTTATCACAGTGAACGATAGGAATAGGCTCGCCCCAGTAACGCTGTCTGTTGAATGCCCAGTCCTTCATCTTATACTGAACACCCTTTTCACCGATACCCTTTTTCTGAAGGTACTCAGCCATTGTATCGATAGCTTCTCTCTTTGAAGTGATGCCGTTGAGGAACTCTGAGTTTACAAGCTCACCCTCACCTGCATAAGCTGCTTCTTCGATGTTACCGCCCTTGATAACCTCGATGATATCGATACCGAACTTCTTTGCGAAGTCATAGTCACGGTCATCGTGTGCAGGAACAGCCATAATAGCTCCTGTACCGTAACCCATCATAACGTAGTCTGATATGTAAATCGGAATTTCCTTACCGTTTACGGGATTTATTGCAGAGATGCCGCTGATGCATACACCTGTCTTGTCCTTAACGAGCTGAGTTCTTTCAAACTCTGTCTTCTTTGCGCACTCTTTTCTGTATGCTTCGATGTCTGCCATATTTGAAATACGGTCAGCATACTTATCGATCATCGGATGCTCGGGAGCCATAACCATAAATGTTACGCCGAAGAGAGTGTCCGGACGTGTTGTATAAACCTTGAGCTTCTCGTCGTCTGAACCCTTTACCTCGAAGTCAACAAAAGCACCTGTTGACTTGCCGATCCAGTTCTGCTGCTGAAGCTTTACGTTGGGGAGATAGTCAACCTTCTCAAGTCCTTCGAGGAGCTTGTCAGCATACTCTGTGATACGAAGATACCAAACGTCCTTTGACTTCTGCACGATATCTGAATGACAGATATCACACTTACCGCCCTGTGAGTCCTCGTTTGAAAGAACTACCTTACATGAGGGGCAGTAGTTAACAAGAGTCTTATCTCTGAATGCAAGACCGTTTTCAAACATCTTGAGGAAAATCCACTGTGTCCACTTGTAGTAATCTTCCTGAGTAGTATCAACAACTCTGTTCCAGTCAAAAGAGAAACCAACTCTCTTAAGCTGACTTGAGAACTTTTCGATGTTCATATCCGTAACCTTACGGGGATGAATGCCTGTTTTGATAGCATAGTTTTCAGTCGGAAGACCGTATGCATCAAAGCCAATCGGGAATAAAACGTTGTAGCCCTGCATTCTTCTTTTTCTTGATACGACTTCAAGACCTGAATAAGCCTTGATATGACCAACGTGCATACCTGCGCCGCTGGGATACGGGAATTCAACGAGAGCATAGAATTTCGGTTTATCCGAAAAATCTACCGCATTGAAGACGCCCTCTGCCTCCCATTTATCCTGCCATTTTTTCTCTGTTGATTTAAAATCATAACCCATTTCAATATTCCTCCGAGTAAGTGCAACGTTATGCTGCTATAAATTAAATTTATACAAATTCATGGGCGGATAATATCCGCCCCTACGAATTATTTACTAAATCAATCCGGTGTAACGAGATCTGAAATATCCACCTTTGCGGCATCGCCCCAAAGTCTTTCGAGATTATAATACTCTCTTGACTGAGGGTCAAAAATATGAACAAGAACACAACCGTAATCCAAAAGGATCCAACCCGTCGCTCTGCCCTCTATGTGATCCGGCTCGACACCCAGCTTTGACATTTCTTCCTCAACCTCATCTGCAAGTGAACGTACGTGTGTGTTTGAAGTACCGCTTGCGATAATGAAATAATCAGAAACAATGGTAAGCTCCTGAGTCTCTATAAGTTCAAGATCCATCGCTTTTTTATTATCGAGAATTTTAACTATATTTTTTGCTGTTTCAAGTGATGTCATATCTCTTTCCTCCTCATTACTGCCTCGTTGTAAAGGTCAAGACTGTCAGGATGTATGACACTTCCCCTTCTTACAAGGTCAGGTATACCGAACTCAAGTGCATAAAGCACAGCTGCATCCATAGACTCGTCGCAAAGTTTACGCATAATGTCAACGTCTTTATAATCGCGTTCGGCTGATATGTAATCCGCAAGATAAACAATCTTTTCGAGCTGAGTCATTCCTGCTCTGCCCGTTGTATGGTATCTGACGGCCTTATAAATTTCTTTGTCGTCAATCCCCATTACCTTTTTGATATATGCCGCCCCTGCTATTGCGTGCCAAAGTTTTTTGTTGGCACGTTCTTCAGGCAGAAGCTCAATACCCGCCTCAGTTATAACCCCAAGCTGCTCCTCCGGTGAGGAGTTTTTCATAACGTCGTGCAAAAGTCCTGCAGTGTACGCTTTGTCCGCATCTCCGCCGTATTTTTCAGCAAGGTAACGTGCACTCTCCGCAACGTTAAGACTGTGTTGAAAACGTCTCAGCTCCAGCTTCGACCTTATGAGTTCAATAATTTTTTCATCAGTCCAGCCGTTCAAGGTATAACTCCTTTTCTTTTATATACTTCAAAACCTGCTCATCGACAAGGCCATCGATGCTTTCACCGTTACGCACAGCATTACGTATCTGTGTAGAGCTTAATTCTATCGGATCAAAGTCGCAGGTAATGAATCGTTCTTTATCGACAGGAAAATATTCTTCAACGTATTCCCTGAGCGTTTTTTCATCTGTTTCGTTACTTCTTGTCACAGCGCATATTTTTACATGTGACAGAATTATATCCGGATTTCTCCACGTGTGAAAAGACAACAGCATATCTGAGCCAAGGAGAAATATCAGCTCATCGTCCGGATAAATCCCGTGAAGGAGAGTTACCGTTTCATAGGTGTAACTCTTTCCTCCACGAGCAATCTCCATATCACTGACCTCTACACCGCTTTCACCGTCAAAAAGAAGCTTCAGCATATTCAACCGATCTTCGGCAGAACTCGTATCTTTCCTCATCTTGTGCGGCGGTGTCGCAGTCGGAATTACAATAAGCTTATCAAGCGAAAGACGTTCTTTCAGCTCGTCAGCATACTTTTTATGTCCTGTGTGTGGCGGATCAAACGTACCGCCAAAAATACCTATACGCATTATCTGATATTAATCTTTTTCTTCATAAGTATATATGTGCCGAAGAAAAGACCTACGCTTATAAGAATCAGAGCTATCGGAACCGCGATATCAATATGAGCAAGAGCAACCATAGCGTCTGTGCCGACAGCAAATTTAAGCTTTTCTGTTGCATAGCTGTAGTTAAATCCGATATGGATATGGTCCATTACGATATCCATAATCTTAAGCACTGCGATGCCTACTATTGCTAAAAACAGAATTGTGAAAATAATGTAATGTTTCTGGAACGGTCTTGTGTTTGAAACGGTGATAGCAAAATAAGCGATCATTGTAAATGTAACCACAAGGAAGAAGAACTGAATGATGTAAGTTATGGCATATACGATCAGAACTTTAACGCTGAGACCTTCCTGCACCATTCCGAGAAGCATTTCAGCGAGACCGATACCTTCTTCGCCCATCATTTCTCCCATCGACCACAATGCGATTCTTGCTGTAGAAAGGAAAGCTAAGAAAGCTGCGATGTACCAGAAAATTGATACAAACATCTTTGAGAACAATATAGACTCACTTTTTACAGGAAGTGTAAACGTCAGATAACCCTGATCACCGTACACACTCTTCTGGAAGTTAATCATTACGACTGCCGCTGTCACAACAAAGTTTGCAAATGAGATAAGGCAAAGAACGATGTAACCGAGCATTTCACCAAGGGAGTCAAGCTCCTTACTGAGTGCAACTGAACCTACCAGGTAAAGTGCTACAGCAGCAAAAACTTCGTAAACTATACACATAACTCTGCCTGTTGCGATGAAATCATGTTTCAAAAGCTTACCAAACATTGCTGAACACCTCCCTGAATAAGTTTTCTACCGTACTGTCATTTTCTCTGATCTTTTCGACCTGAGTATTAACTGCAAGCGTTCCTCCCTTGATCATAATAACACGGTCAAGGATTCTCTCAATGTCATAGATAAGATGTGTTGAGAGAAGAATTGTTGAATTTTCAGCGTGATTTTTGAGAATTGTTTCGAGAATGAAATCTCTTGCGACAACGTCAACACCGCCAAGAGGTTCATCAAGAACGTAAAGGTCTGCCTTACGGCACATAACCAGAATCAGATGAAGCTTCTCCTGCTGACCTTTTGACATAGTCTTAAGCTTCTGCTTCATATTAAGCTCAAAAGTCTGAGCCATATTAAGAGCTTTTTCTTTGTCAAAATTTTTGTAGAAATCAGCCATATAGTTGATTGCTGATTTCGGTGTCATCCACGGTGGAAGGTAGTTTTTCTCAGGAAGATATGCAACCACCTTCTTCGACTCCACGCCGGGAGCCTGACCATTGATAAAAATATCACCTTCGTAGTCGTTGATAAGACCTACTATAGACTTGATCATTGAAGACTTACCGCAGCCGTTCGGTCCGAGAAGTCCGACGATCTGTCCCTTAGGGATTTCAAACGTAATCCCTTTAAGAACCTCATGTGAGCCGTAGCTCTTTCTGAGGTTTTTGATTTCTAACAAAGGCTTTCCTGCCATTATGCTTTCCTCCAATTATTTTATCAATCTTCTGCCATACGGGCTTCTTTAATCATCTCGTCCGTAATTTTCGATTCACCGTGTTTAACAAAAATCAGGAAGCAGATCGCAAGTGCAAACATTATCGGGCTGTAATAGAACAGCGACATATAAGTTCCGGCAAACATACGGATGAAACCGTAAACAATAGGAGCTGCAATCTGTGCTGAGAATGTTGCTGTGTAATAGTAACCTGTGAATGTACCTACCTTTGCAACACCGCCGATATCAAGAACAAGCGGAAGTGTATTAACGGTGATAAACATATTAGCAGCACCGCCAAGGATAAGTACGGGGTAGATAAGAACTCGGAGTATCTTTGTTATATCCGAAACAGAATCAGAAATTGCCTTCAACGCTCCGCCGAAATCTGCGTTTTCAAGTGAGAGCACATTCTCTGCAACACCTATAACTGCAAGTTCTGTAGCTTCACCTGCATTTTCTGCAAAGTACTTGTCAAATTCTGCATAATACTCTGCACCTTTGACAGCCTTACCCTGCTTGTATTCGATGTAAGTATCTACTGTGATAACTTCATCTTCAGATACTTCTTTACCTGCATTTTTTGCTGCATCGCTGACTTCTGAGTTGTAGTTGTTAACCTGATCGTTAACTGCGATGTAAGCATTGTTAACCTCAACGTAATTCTTGATTGAAAGGTCGTTGCTTCCAAGCATTACAAGGAAAACACCAAAGAAAACAACGAAAGCTGAGAGGAACACTGCAAGACCTGCAAGGATGGTCTTTTTTCTGCCGAACTTCTTACCAAGCTTACCTGCAGGAAGAGCTGCTACACCTGAGCATACTGCAAATATAAGCATGATAAATGTTGCTTCAGAAGTGATCATATGAAGGATCTCCTGAGCAAACAAGGAGAAGAATGTTGTAATAGCGTTTGTACCGCAGAAGAGGAAGAAAAGACAACCGAGCATAAAGATGAGACTCTTTCTCTCTGCTTTTGTAAGCTTCTCAGCCTTGAGTGCAGCCTTCTGAGCTTTTGCTGCTGCTTTTTCAGCTTTTCTCTTCGCCTTTGCATCTGCATACTGGTTCATCTCACCCTTAAGCTTGATGCTTGTATCCTCTTCCTTGACGAAGAAGAGAAGAACGAGCATACCGATAATCATAACGAGTGAGCCGATAAAGAAAACGTACGGGAATGAAAGAGTTTCGTTCGCCTTGATCTGAGCCTTTGAGTAACCTGCAATAAGTGTGCAGAGTGCAATACCGAGTGTACCTGCGACCATACCTACAGCTGAACCGATACCGCCCATAAGGTTGATAACAGCGTTACCTTCTGAACGAAGGTGCGGCGGTGTAAGGTCAGGCATAAGTGCGACAACGGGTGCACGCCACAATGACATTGAGAAAACAAAAAGGATAACAACGAACATTGTTGATGCAAGGATTATTGCATCGGTAGTGGTTGCGGAAAGTTCAACATTTCCTCTTTGCTGAATTTTCATAAGCCACTCAGGCATATTAAGAGAAACAATCGGAATAAGTGTAAAAAGAACTGCTGAAATCGGAGCGCAGGACACTATGAACGGACGGCGCTTACCGAGCTTTGAGTGACAGTTGTCAGACAGTTTGCCGAAGGTCGGCTGGAAGATAACACCAAAGATGTTATCAAAAGTCATAATTATACCGATAAACAAAGGAACAAGTGTAAAGCCACCATTGAGAGCAACCGTACTTTCACCCTGTGCCTCTGCAAATTTAGCAATCCACGGAATTGCATTACCTAAAGCTTCACTCCAATGAGCAATCAAAGAGCTTTCCGAAAGAATCTTATTAAGAATCTTTGTGATGTACGGGTCATAGACAGCCCATGCGATCGAAGTTGCAAGGAAGCCAAAACCCGTCAATATGGTTTTCGGATAATTAAGCTTCGCTTTTGCATTTTTTTCAGCCATAAAAACATTCCTTTCAAAGCTATTTGCAAAAATTGCAATAAGCTGATTATAAATACGTTAAACGGATTTTTGCAAAAAACGAACAAACCCCCATTTAATCGTACAATTACAGTCATTATAACACTTTTACGGAAGTTTGCAAATCTTTTTGATGTTATTTTTATCAAAAACTGAAAAATATTTCAAAAAATTTTAACTTGAAGCGATAGTAGAATAATTGCATCTATTTTTTAATTCTGTTTAACATAAATAGGAACAATTTGTAAACAAAAAAGGAACGGTCAGACCGTTCCTTCAAGTAATGAAAAAGCCGTCGGAGTTTCCCCCGACGGCCGAAAATTCAGTTTACATTATACCTCAAATTCAAATGAAGCAAATGTTGCGTTGTTTCTGTCATAGATAGTCCATGTCTTGCAAAGACCAACGAGACTAAGAACGCTGTTTTCACCAACGCCAACCTTGAGGATGCCGTATACATCAGCGTGACCGCTGATTTCGATGTCACCTTCAAAGTCCATACCTGCTGCTACTTCTGCGAGGTAGTCAACCGGTACAGCGTATGTTGACTGGAATACGGGGTTACCGTTTTCGTCAACGAAACGAGCTGTAGCTTCAACCCAAGCACCTACACCACCGTAAACTTCTACGTCAACGATTGTGTAACCGAAGAGACCAAGACCTACACCAAGACCAAGCATGATTTCGAATTCACCGTAGATATCTACTACGCGGTCAAGAACCTTAGAATCGTTAACCTTGCTTACCTTGTTGTTGATAACAGATACGCCGTGGAACTCTTCTGAAACAACTGTGATTGTCATTCTGCCGTTAACACCAATGTGAAGCATAATGTCAAAGTTGAATGTAAGAGGAGTTGTACCGAGAGGAACAACTACTGTGAAGAGTTTGATTGCTGATGAGTCGAACTCGCTGAGGATGTACTTGTTAACGAGATCGTTGAAAACTTTACCAGCTTCAAGCTTCTCGCCTTCTGTCTTAACTTCCTCGCCGAACTCTTTGTAGTAAGAACCAGCGATAGTTGTCTTGTCAACGAGATCGTATGATGCGTTGAGGTAAACCTCGTTAAAGCTGAGTGTCTTAATGTTTACGTCAGCCTTAGCATCAACTGAAAGGTTTGTAAGAGAGTAATCCTTAGTAACTGTAACGCCATCAACAGGAGATGTTCCGATTGAGAAATCAAGACCTGTCTTTGTAGCTTCAGCGCTGATGTCGAAATCACCGACTGAGAAGCTGATGTTACCGATTGTAAGAAGGATACCGTGGATGATGTTGTCGATCTGCTCAGCGCTCATGCCTTCTGTATCGAAGAGACCTTCGCTGATAACTTCACCGTTACCATCCATGATCTTTGCTGTGCCGAAGTTAACGTCTGTTGAACCTTCGAAGTCGATCTTTTCGATTACTTCGTTGATTGCAACGTCAGAAGTTTCAACAACTTTCTGACCGTCAACAACTTCTACAGCCTCTGCCTTGAAAGCAGCATCTTCAGTAACGAAAACGTCACCTGCAACGATGTCTGCTTCTGCATCGAGAACGATTGCATCGTCTTCTACTGCATAAGTGTCCACTGTCTTAACGCCGTCAACGAGGTCATAATCGTCGATAACGTCTTCAGGAACGAAACGAAGACCAACTGCAACAGCGATAGCAGCTGTGATGTCATTTACTGACATAGCAGCAGTGTTTACTGTACCGTCGTCTTCAACGGGGATGATGCCATTAACAACAGCTGTGGAAACCTTAGCGATGTTTGCAAAATCTGCAGCGTTAGCGATTTCTGCTGTCTCGTCGATTTCGAGACCTGCAGCGTTAACGAGGACTGTTGCAACAAATTCTGTAGTAGCTTCTTCTGTAGCATCGATTTCGTCATAATCAACGAGAACGTCATATTCTGCCGCTGCAGCAACAGCGTCATAATACTCGTCGCCAGGTTCGAGACCAAAGTATGTCTCGCCATCCTGAGGTGCCTGATAACCAAATGCTACTCCAACCTGTGCCAAGAATTCGCCTGTTTCCATTGTCTCAGTACCCGGCCATACGAAGCCCGGGAAGATGCTGGTCATAATGGTCATGATGATTGACAAGATGATTGAAATGATCTTTGTGGCCATAACAATTCCTCCTAAAATATTTTTGAGGATTCGTCTTTCCTGCGTTCGGAAAGTGGTATAACGTTAGTACCGCTTTTAGATTAAGTTGCCCGTAAGCAACACCTTTGGAAACACTTTTCCTCAATTCGAATTATATTATACTTTCCGTCATTTTTCAAGTAAATTTTAAGCATTTTTAAACAAATTTGTTTATTTTTATCATTTTGCACAACATATAGTGTCTGATGTGTTGCAAAAAACTATGACCTTTGTGAATATTGACAAAAATTTCCGACTCTTATACTTCAAGCGAAATGTATATCAGAGTGAATAATTCAATTTGATAAATTCTTCACAAAATTCAGCATAATCCCGTCACTTTTATCATATGCGAAATAAGAAAAAACGGCAGTCGTTTTACCGACTGCCGTTAAATTTATTGAGTTTCGATTATTCCTCTGTACCGTAGATCTTAGCGAGTCTCTCGAGGTGAGCATAACGATCCTTAGCGTCTGCTTCAGCCTTAGCGAAGAGTTCTTCAGCTCTCTCGGGGAATGCACGTGTAAGTGATGCATAACGTGCTTCGTTGAGAAGGAATGCACGGTAGCCCTCTGTTGCAGGAGTCTTAGAATCGAGGATGAACGGATTCTTGCCTTCTGCCTTGAGTGCCGGGTTGTAACGGAACATATTCCAGTAACCGCAGTCAACAGCCTTCTTCATTTCTGCCTGGCAGTTGATCATACCACCCTTGATTGAGTGCATTTCACAAGGAGCGTAACCGATGATGATTGACGGTCCCGGATATGCTTCAGCTTCCATGATTGCCTTGAGTGTCTGGTTCATGTCAGCACCCATAGCGATCTGTGCAACGTAAACGTAACCGTATGACATTGCGATTTCTGCAAGGCTCTTCTTAGCGATTGCCTTACCAGCTGCTGCGAACTGAGCAACTTGACCTACC
>JAZRNG010000210.1:0-2580 GCA_045648065.1 Acutalibacteraceae bacterium
CGCAAGGAAACGACCTTCACCGTGAGAAATCGGCACATTGTAGATATCGCCGACCTTTGTACCTGCAAGCCAAGGTGACTTGTTTGATGCAATACGTGTTCTTACCATTCTTGACTGGTGACGTGCGATTGTATTGAATGTGAGAGTCGGGCAATTTTCATCAGTATCGATGATCTTACCGTAAGGAACAAGACCAAGCTTGATAAGAGCCTGGAAGCCGGTACAGATACCGCACATAAGACCGTCACGGTTTTCAAGAAGATCTGTTACGCCGTCCTTGATAGCAGCATTTCTGAAGAATGCTGTGATGAACTTACCTGAACCGTCGGGTTCGTCACCGCCTGAGAAGCCGCCCGGAATAAAGATCATCTGAGCTGACTTGATCTTCTCAGCGAAGCTGTCAACGCTTCTTGCGATACCGTCAGCTGAAAGGTTGTTGATAACAATGATTTCAGCGTCAGCACCTGCATCACGCATAACCTTAGCTGTGTCGAATTCACAGTTTGTGCCCGGGAATACAGGGATAAGAACCTTCGGCTGTGCAACCTTGATTGCGGGAGCCTTACGCTCTGTTGCTTCGAATGAGAATGTTTCGATTTCTTTGTTATCAGCAGGAATGTTGCAGCTGAATACGCTTTCAAGCTTATCTTCATAAATCTTGAGAACTTCGCCTGCACAAAGCTTTTCTTCGCCATAAGCGAATGCTTTTTCCTCTGTAACGTAACCGATGAGTGTGCCGATTTCAGTATCGTCGCTGAGCTCAAGAAGGAATGAACCGTAGCAATAGCCGAAGATATCTTCAAGACTGAGTGCTGAATCAAATGCGAAGCCGAAACCGTTACCGAATGCCATCTTCATAACTGCTTCTGCAACACCGCCGAATGTCGGAGTGTAAGCTGAAAGCACCTTACCTGCTCTCATAAGGTCTACAACCTCATCAAAGAGAGCGAGAAGTGAATCTGTCTTCGGGAGATTATTTTCATCATATTCAGGCTTAACAAGAACAACCTTGCTGCCTGACTTTTTGAATTCATTTGTGATGATGTTGTCAACTTTTTCAGTTGTAACAGCAAAAGAAACAAGTGTCGGAGGAACATCGAGATGCTCGAAAGTACCACTCATCGAGTCCTTACCGCCGATAGCTGCAACACCAAGATTTTTCTGAGCCTCAAAAGCACCAAGAAGTGCTGAAAGTGGCTTGCCCCAACGCTTTGCATCCTTGTTCGGTCTTTCAAAGTATTCCTGGAATGTAAGGTAAACATCCTCATACTTTGCACCTGCTGCAACAAGCTTTGCAACAGATTCAACAACAGCAAGATATGCACCGTGATACGGGCTCTTTTCTGTGATGAACGGGTTATAACCCCATGTCATAACAGAACAGTCATTTGTATGCTTCTTCTCAACAGAAACTTTGTGTACCATTGCCTGAATCGGAGTGAGCTGATTTGCACCGCCGAAAGGCATAAGAACTGTACCTGCACCGATTGTTGAGTCGAAACGCTCTGAAAGTCCTCTCTTTGAGCAGACATTGAGGTCATCTGCAAGAGCTTTGAAGCCCTCTGAGAAGTTTTCAGCGATTTCCTTATTATAATCCTTAGCACCTGCAGCTTCAATTGTGATATGCTTTTCAGCACCGTTTGAGTTAAGGAACTCACGGCTGATATCAACAATTGTGTTGCCGTTCCAGAACATTCTGAGTCTGGGCTCTGCCTTTACTTCAGCAACAACTGTAGCCTCAAGGTTTTCTTCGTTAGCAATCTTAAGGAATGCCTCAACGTTCTCCTTTTCGATTACAACAGCCATTCTCTCCTGAGATTCACTGATTGCAAGCTCAGTTCCGTCAAGACCGTCATACTTCTTCGGAACAGCGTTGAGGTTGATTTCAAGACCGTCAGCAAGCTCACCGATAGCAACTGAAACACCGCCTGCACCGAAGTCGTTACAACGCTTGATCATACGGCAGGCATCACCGTTACGGAACATACGCTGAAGCTTTCTTTCTTCGGGAGCATTACCCTTCTGAACCTCAGCACCGCAGGATTCAAGAGAATCAAGAGTGTGTGACTTTGAAGAACCTGTTGCACCGCCGCAACCGTCACGACCTGTTCTGCCACCAAGGAGGATAACGATATCACCATCTTCAGGACGTTCACGTCTTACGTTCTCCTGAGGAGCTGCAGCAACAACAGCACCGATTTCCATACGCTTTGCAGCGTAACCATCGTGATAAAGCTCATCAACCATACCTGTTGCAAGACCGATCTGGTTACCATATGAAGAATAACCTGCAGCAGCTGTTGTTACAATCTTACGCTGAGGAAGCTTACCTTCCATTGTTTCCTTGACAGGCTTCAACGGGTCAGCAGCACCTGTAACACGCATAGCAGCGTAAACATATGAACGGCCTGAAAGCGGGTCACGAATAGCACCGCCGATACATGTAGCAGCACCGCCGAAAGGCTCGATTTCTGTCGGGTGGTTGTGAGTTTCATTTTTGAAGAGAAGGAGCCACGGCTCTTTTACACCGTCAACCTCGATCTCGATTTTAACTGTACAAGCGTTGATTTCCTCAGACTC
>JAZRNG010000211.1:0-4025 GCA_045648065.1 Acutalibacteraceae bacterium
ATAGTTTGAAATCTCACTTGCAGCTCTGTCTGATGAAACAGGAATATCAAATGTACCGCCTGAGATTATGTCCGCAACGTGACGCTTACCGTCAGGGTTTGACATAGCATCATTGAAGAGCTCAAGAACGATGATTGCATTGGACATCGTTCCGCTGACAGGCTCAACAGTTACACGGACAATATCATCCTTTTCAAGTTCAGCATCAAAAGGCATCTGCGCCTGAAGATTAATGCTTCCCGTAAGCGTACCGTTGAGGGTAACCGTATCATCAGAAGCGTTGTACGAAGCTGTTATTCCGTTTCCTGATGAGAGTTTATCAAGACCTGAGAGAAGGTTCTTTGTCGCATTACCATAGTTATAATCAAAGCTTACTTTAAGGTCAAAATTGAACGTTGTACCCTTTGAAGTTTCACCGAGAGAGTTATAAGCGTAAAGGTGAACAGTATAGCTTCCTCTTTCGTTATTGTGTGCCGAAACAGGAATGTATGCTCTGAAGTTATAGGTTGATCCGTCAACCGTCCATTTACCACCTTCACCTTCGTGCCAGATGATATCATCCTGACCGTTGTAGTCTGTCCATACAGGCACGCGGATGTAATCTGTATTCACACAGTTCATATAAGCATAGAATCCGTTTTCATCGACAGCAACCGTCTTATAACGAGTGATTGCGACCTCACCGTTTGTTTCAATTTCAGCTATAGCTGCCGCATATTTACCGTCAACAGAATTCATATCAGTTATGTCAACCTTAACATAACGAAGGTCAGTTGCGTTAAAATTATGTGTTACGGATGAGGTTACACCTGAGTTAACTGCTGATGCAACCTGAGTCCACTTTTCTCCGTCCTTTGAAACACTTACAGTGTATGACTTCGGGAAATATCCGCTGTAACCTGTCGAAGCTGCAACAGGATGAAGCGTGAGAGAATTAAGAGTCTGAACTTCACCAAGGTCAATCTTCACATATGTGTCAAACGATTCATCCTTAATTTCAGAACACCAACCGTTAAGACCTTTTGATGCGTTTGCATCAACGTAACCGTCTGTAAGACAGTTGAGGTACCAACCTGCACGGTTTTCGTCACGTGTACCCGGTGTGCCGAGTGAGCTGTTACCGTAAACAGTCTTGTGATAAAGAACATTAGCATTCGCCTGTGTCTTTGCTTCTTCATAACGGTAATTTTCAGGAAGTGCAATCAGAGCCGCACCACCTGCAGGAAGTGAAACGCTGTAATTTCCGTTGATTGTTTTTGATGACCAGCTTCCTGTGCTGTTGTCAAGGATTTCGATGTTGCCGATTCCGTTCGCAAACTTGAGCGGAGCTGTGACGGCATTTTTAACGTCATTATTAACAACCATAAGGTAGTTTCTTCCTGTATCTCTGTCAGTCATATAAGAAAGGATCAGACTCTTTGAGCTGTCAGCTGACTGAACGAAGAATCCTGACGGAACTGCAGACTGTCCGTAAGTGTCCGAGCCTGCGAGGTAAACCTCTTTTGCATCGCAGTTAATGAGTGTTTCGCCGAGTGTATGAACAACAGGATTCACTCTCTGCATATAGTAGTAAACATCTGTCGGATTGCCGTTTTCATCGATCGGGCAGGTTGAGTAGCTTTCCTGACCGTTGTCAACCTCCTGACTGTACTTGAAGTAAGCAACGTGCTTCACGCCATATGCGAGGTAAGCCATATTCTGATAAAGAAGATCGGCTTCTGTAGGAATACGCTTTACAAGCGGACCGCCTACAGGACCGTAACCGATAGCCTGAACGCAGGCTGCTGTATTGACATCATACTTAAGACCGGATCGTCTTACCGTATCAAGAGAATCGAACATAATCTTATAGTCTGTTGTGCCATCCTCCATAAACGGATAGACGTCAAACATAAGGTCAACGTTACCGTTTGTCAGTGCTGCAACGTCATCGAAGATATATTCGTACTGCTCATATGAGTTGTAGACAAATCCGGGGAAGAGATTAAGGTAAGTAAATCCTCCCGGCAATACAGATGCCATATGATTTGCTGAATTTACGTAAGCATTAGGATTCCACGGCTCATCGTAGATATAAAATCCCTCAAGGTTTGAGATACCCTTGTAATCCTCATAAACCTCTCTGACAAGCTCTTCAGATACGTTTTGCATATCTGAGCGCAATCTCATATCGGCAACGATAGCAGTCATACCGTACTTACCTGCAAGGTCAAGAAGCTTAAGGTTGTCTTCTGTTGTGTAAACATTATATGTATTGAGAACAAGGTCGACGTCTGCCTCTGAAACAAGCTTGTACTGTTCATCCGTGAAAAGATTTCCTGTCGGAGGAGCAAAAATTGAAACCGTCATTTCATTACGTGCAAAAGGAAGATCATAACCGACAATAACCTTAACTGTTTTTGTAAAACCGATCGAATTGTCACTTACTGTAACAACTGCACTACCGCTCGAAACACCTGTAACGAGTCCGTTTTCGTCAACTGATGCAACCGAAGAATCCGACGAGCTCCATTCGAGCTTGTGGTCATATTTGTCAAAAGAGTTGAGTTTATCAACTACCATTTCAAGCTGAAGCGAATCGCCCGGAACAAGTCTGACATCCGCCTTGTTAAGCTCGGCATCATAAGCACTCCTGATTCCGTAGATACCCATTTCAGCAAACTGAACATAGTTTGATTCAGAAGCATATCTCTCTGTTACATTGAATCGGATGTATGATGCAAAAGTAGCCTCAGGAAGTTCAAAGATAACAGGAGCTGAAGGATAAAGGTTTTCTATTGTCGCTGTTTTAACTGTTTTATATGTTACACCGTCAAAAGATGTCTGAATTTCAAAAGCTTTCGGTGCTACACCATTGGGGAAGATTACCAGTCTTTTAACCTCCGCTGTATTGCCGAGATCAAAGTCGATGTGCATAGGACGATTCACAGGCTCACTTGTATATCCACCGTTTCTCTGCGTATCACCGTCATTTATGTTATGTACGCCCCACTTTTCGCCCTCTTCATAGCTCTCAGTTGCTGTCACCGTGCTTTCAATAGCAAGGTTGATGCAGTTTTCGGGTGCATATGTATTGATTTCAAGACCTGAATTTGTTGCGGCAACCTCCTTGCCGTAAACAGCAATTTCACCAAGCTGGACAAGGTGGATGTAGTTACCGTCAAGGTTACCGCGGACAGTTACGTAAACGCGGATATATCTTGTTCTGACTGTCGGAAAATCAATAGAAAGTGCTTCCTGAGTGTAATCTGCATAGCCACTTTTGGTTGTAACAGTTGTATAAGTTTCACCGTCATCCGAAACCTGGATTTCAAATGTATCAGGGAAAGCACCGTGACGGAACAAAGTAACTCTGTTCACATCGTAATAACCCTCAAGATCAAAGGCGACCCATAAAGGCTTTGTTTTTGACTCAGCAACAGCAGCATCCTTCTGAGCCTGAGTCATATTTGTAGGATGATAAGGCACCTCATCGGGATGTGATGTAAAACCGGCTTTACCGTTATAACCGTTTTCACCGCCATTAAAGTAAAGAGAACCGTCATTGATACGTGCAAGCTCCCACTGACCGTTACCCGATGTATAACTGCTTGAAGCAGTTACAGAAGCATCGACAGCAACGTCACGTGTTCCTTCGGGAGCATACTTTGAAATAACATCATCCACAGCAGATGCACTTACCGAAAATATCGTTTTCAATGTAGGATGTGACAGCGACAAAAACCCCATACTGAGCATCATTGTCAAAGCCAGAAGAACAGCAACCCCTTTTTTCATCCTCATAAATTTGCCTCCCATGTTAAACAATATTGTATTTATTATAACATTTCACCAGTGCATATTCAATATGAATAAATCAAAATGTAGCGTGAAATTATCCATATAAATTCGGGTTTGTCGGGTAGAATATTCAATTAATATCGTAGGGGCGACCATCGGTCGTCCGCAAAAATTCTGCTTAATTCAACGGACGCGCAATGCGCGCCCCTACGAACACATAGTCAATTTGTGCAAAATCTATCACC
>JAZRNG010000212.1:0-5026 GCA_045648065.1 Acutalibacteraceae bacterium
GAACATAAAAAATGTAATGTTTCCGATAGGTCTCTGCGGATTAATAATATTTTTTTTAGCATTGATTTCTCTTTTTGCCGCGTTGGCGGGTAAACCCGTTGACCTTGGCGGTACGGTGTTTACTCTTCCGTGGGCGTCGGGACTGACAGCAGTTGCAGCTGCCGTCTGCGCATACACGTTTTTTTGCATAGCGAATATATTTAAAACATCAAAAAGCTTAAGTAAATAAAATTAAGGACAACTTCAATCGCAGAAGTTGTCCTTTTTTCATATTCTGTTGACCTCTTTATATTTTTTGGAAAAAATTTCGTAGTCACTCAGGATATAAAGAATATTTTCTCTGAAAGCTGTGTACTCTTCATCTTCGACGTAGTGCGAAGCGTAGCCTGAGCTTCCGTACTTTTCGAGCGTGTGATCGAAGGCTCGTTTTACCGTTTCTGCTTCATCACAGCAGGGAAAGTGCCTGAGCGTATAAGCGTGAGTGCGACGAAGAAAATCGTCGACGTCTGTCGAACGGTCGGCAGATGAGAGTATCTTTCCGTAGTCACTGCGGGGAATAGTCTTCGATGAAGCACGGTGATCCTCTATCGCTTCTTTTACGGTGAGCCGCTGACTTTCAGTGAAAAACTCTTTCATTTTTTCATCAGAATAAAAAATTTCTGCTGAAAGCTTTTCGTGAGTTTTCTTATCGATGTGATGTGCGATGTCGTGATAAACTGCTGCGGCATAAACCATATCAGAGTTGATATTTTCAAACTGACCTGCAAAAGCAAGACTGCGACGGATGACGTAATCAATATGTTCAAGCGAATGACCGCTGTCATTTTTCCGGTATTCGGGGAAAATGGATTTTTCTGCATATTCTTTGAGCAGAGGATTGATTTCACACATATGGTGTACCTCCTGTGGAAGGTGAATTTTACTTCTCCTTATACAGCATAATCACTGCCTTGGGTGTATCGTTGATTGTGATTTCAATTCCGTCCGACATAAGAATCTTGCCTGTAAGTTCATATGTAACTTCAGAGTTGTCATAATCAGAAACAATATATGTTTTCTCGCTGTCAAGACCGTTGAGCTTCAGTGTGTATTTGTTTTCAGTTACATTTTCACGCTTGTAAATAAGAGCCGTACCCTCGTCGCTGTCGCCAAACTGCATAGCAAGGTACTTCGTTGTGTCAAGTCCGCCGTAGGTTAACGGGTAATAGTTATCAACCATATACGGTCTTACATCCTGATAGCCTAAGCGCTGTGAGCAGGAAATGATGTTTGTTCTGTCTGCATATTCTCCTTCGATATAAGCACAGGTACCGTTATACGGAAGCCAGAAAGAAATTCCGTAGGTCTGTGCCTGAGTTGCTTCGAGAATATCTGCCTTTGATTTGCCTTCGCCATCCATACAGTTGTAGTCTGTCCTCCAGAGAGGGATGCTTCTTTTTGACATCTCAATGTCAAGTCGCTTACCGCCTGAACAGCAGTTATCAATCATCAGTCCCGGATTATTTGCTTTGAGAGTATCAAGCATTCTGTAAAGATTTGTGACGTAATGGTTTTCAACGAAGCCTTTTCTGCCGTCAGACCAAGCCTTGTCTGCCTGCTCCCAATACATGAGCGGAGCAGGAATGCTGTCGATTCGGAAATAGTTAACACCGTTTTCTTCAATCGCACGTTGCATAATGCCCGTGATATACTGAAGGCAATCCTCGTTTGCAAGGTTTACCATATTTCTTTCTTCGTCACCAAGAACAAGCCAACCATCGTGCTTGATGCATTCGTTATAAACCTCTGTATCGACAGCGCAGCGTTCAGGCTCAAACCAGAGAAGCCAGCCGATGCCCTTTTCATTTGCCGCATCAGAAACAACCTTGAAGCCCTGATCAAATTTATTCGGATCAACGTACCAGTTACCTACGCTGTCGCCCCAGTTCGTTTTAATCGGATACCAACCTGCATCAATCCAATAGTAATCAACCGCTTCAGTAAACCACTCAGGAAGTGAAGCTATATTTGCAAGAAGAGAGTCGATTGTTGAGTCAGGGAATTCAACACCGACACCTGATGTTGTAACCTGTCTTGTGCCCTCCGGATAGATACAATCTATTGTATAATTTCTGAAAGAGTTGAAGCCCTTGAGAGCGTTGTCACCTTCATAGAAAGTGAGAGAAACAAGAGGAGAACGTACGGTTTCGTCAGGGCTGAGATAACCTTTGAGAGTTTCCTGACAAACCTTTATTTTAACGTCATTGATACCCTGTGAAATCTTCGTAAGCCACTGACCCGACCAGCCGACAGCGAGAACAACACCGCTGTTTTCACCGATAAGGTTAAAGTAAGGCAGACAGGATTCAGTTCTGCCACCGTTTGCATTGAAGCGAAGACCCGTTGCCGTAACTTTGCTCTGAAGAAGCTCAAAATCGTCGGGTGCAGGTTCAGAACCTTTGCTGTAGTATATGTCAGCCTTCTTACCTGTGGGAAGTGTGCAGTCTGCCGCATAGAGCTTTGAAATTACGGGAGATTTTTCTTCTGCCGTATTAGTGATAAACACAGTCCATTCGCACGAAGCACTTTCTTCATAAATAGTTGCTTCAACAGTTGCGACAAGTCCGTTATCCTTGTGTGTGAGTGTGATGACGGTTGACTTGCCTCCGCGGACAGCTACTTCGTCACCGAGATCGAAAGACCAATCCTTAAGATTATTTCTGAAGGACTTCATTCCGTACTTAAAATCGTACGCAGGGTTGTCCTCGCAAAGAATGTTCTCTTCATACCATTCACGGCAATTTTCCTTCTCTGCCTGAGCGACCTGCATTTCATCAGCCGTCATCGTGTCGAAAGAAACCTCTGACGTTGCCATAAGGTCATATGCCGCACGGTCAACCATAAATTTGAAATTCGAATCAGGTACAGCGAAAGAAGAGACAATAAATAAAAGTGCCTGAATTAATGAAAGTATTGATTTAAACATAAAAACTCACCTTTTAAAAAATCTTTTCTTGAAATTATTATGAACGTTCTAAGATTTCAAACGAGCCAATTCGCTCTTTAATCGTTTAATCTGTTCTTTGATCTCATCATATTCCGTAAATAATTCCACAATTTCACTGTCGTCCTCAAAATACGGTCGTGCAGAAAACTTTTTATTTATAAAATATGATTTTTCACATGTCGGATATTTCACCTTTATTCTGTTAACATCCTGAGAAACAATTGTACCCATAGTATCAGTAGACTTATCTGTTACCTGAATTCCTAATAAGGATATTTCTTTGAACGAGTCAGCTTTACTTTCGAGCAACTCAATCGAAGAAACAAGCTCAATTCTTTTTTCTTCAAGTTCCGCAATTTCTTTTTCACGCATCTTTGCGATAGTGAAATCTTTTATGCTCTCTTTTTTCGGTTTGTGAGTCATTCCTCGATAGAAGTTATACGTAGATGCACACCAGATAAGATTGAAAACAAAAAGATGCCACGCTTTATCATCATAATGCTCGTCCGGTTCAATAAGTTTCTTTTGTTTTTCTTTTAACGTCGGATGTTCCTCAAGAGCAGCTATTACTTCATCACACATTTTATAATATGCATCCAACCTGAAAGATGCACCCGAACCAATATCAAGACCGAATTCGATATACTGAGCAAATCTTTCAACTTCGGTATATCGGTATATGTAATTTTCTTCAGGTTTAAAAAAGCTTAAATAACACGAAGCTGCATGTCTATCCTGTTTATATTTCCAGAACTGTGGATAATGCTTTGTCAATAAAATGTCCGTCTTTTCAAGGAATGCATCCATATTATTCTGACGCGTCTCTATATTTCCACCATCATCTGCAAGTAAAACATCAAAGAAAAGATGTTCTACCTCTTTCTCTGCAACTTCTGCAAGCTTCACAATACCATTGGAAGGAGAAATTCGACTGTTATCTATCAAAACAGAACTTTCTTTTTTGGCAAGATTGAAACGTTGCGAAAAAGAAAGATCCATGTTCTCTTCTTTTTTCCATGTTTCTTGGAAATGCTTTATAGCTCTCCATTTAAAAAGCTCATCGTGCTCAGAATTATAAATCAGATTTAAATTTTCTTCGTAACAATCAAGCAGTTTATGTAAATTGTTTAAATTCACGTTCATTCTCCCCCATTCTATATGAGTTATTCCATTTCTTTTTCAATCAGCTCCGCAACACCGGGAGTGATAAAATCGGCAAGCTCTTTGATTGAATCAACAGCATTTTCCATAGCGTATGAACGGAATTCTGCAATCATATGTGTGTCATTGATATTGTCGCCGACGGCGATGATATCATCTTTTTTTGCTGAAAGAATTTCTGCAAGCTTGTATAATCCCTTCGCCTTGTCAATGTCTTTTCTGACGATGTCGAGGCACTCGCCGTTCTGCAACGGATTCAGCTGTTCTCCGAAAGTTTCATTGACCGATGCAGTCACCTTTGCCGACTCTTCAAACGTCGGAAGCTGAGTGTTTATCTGCGAAAAATACGGCACGTCGGGCATATTTTCAAGGGTGTATTCGCCCTCTTTGGTACAATTCTTCTCATCTGCAAAGACCCTGCAGTAAAATGAAGTCTGCACGTGTGCCCACTCACATCCGTTTTCAAAAAGATGCTTCACAAGAGGCTTTGCAAGTTTCGGGTCACACTTCGCAACGTAAATTTCGGTACCATCAGTTTTCAGAATTACCGCACCGTTATTTGCGATGAGATAGTCGCAGCCGAATTTCTTTTCTTCATAAAGCTCAAGCACTCCGTCGGGACCTCGTCCGCTGACGAGAGCAAATATATTTCCGGCATCCTGCCATTTTTTAATTGCAGAAATTTTCTTTTCATCGATACCGCCGTAATTCAGGGTACCGTCATAATCACTGCCGATAATTTTCATTCAAAACACCTCATTCTGATTGATATGCGCCCCTGGCCCAGAGAATCCACTTTGAGCGATCAAGCGGATTGACACCTCGTCGAGGATTTACGTGCTCCTCACCGTCACGGCACTCACGGTAGCCGTAAAATGA
>JAZRNG010000213.1:0-38813 GCA_045648065.1 Acutalibacteraceae bacterium
TCAGGAAGGATTGATTCCTGAGCGTAACCGAGACTCCATCTTGCACCCGGTGCAGGCTCGTCAAGGAACTCGTCCATACCTGCATAGAAGTTGCCGTACTCATCGAGATTGAAATCCTTGTAAGAATTCAAAGCGGGAGTTGACGGAATGAAAACATTAAGCACTTTACCAATGATAGTGATAAGAACATTTGAAAGAGTATTTACAACCTTTGAAATACTGTTCATAAATATTGTCTTAACACTTGTGGATGAAAGAGCTTCAAAATCATTGCCAAACTTTTCAGCAAAGTCTGTAACGATTTCCAAAGCTGTGCCGAAGTCAATGTCAGCGTTTGCGAGAACGTCTTCATTGACTACTGTGTCATTTACTGTCACATCTTCACTTGTCTGTGCAAAAGCCGGTACCGCTGCGGGAATAAGAAGGCTGAAGCAAAGAACAACCGAGAGAACAGAAAGAAGTACTTTTCTCATAATTTTTCTCCTTTCAATCGTGGTATGAAATACATACCCATAGTAAATTAATTATATCACAATTTTGCAATTTTACAATATAAAACAAAAGCTGAAAATTTTGTGTAAAATAACGAAAAGAGGAGTCCGAAGACTCCTCTCTGATTATTTACCTATCATCATCTGCATAGCAATGAGAAGCAGATATACTAAAAAAGCATTTCTTGCTTTACAGAATCTGAAAAACAACTTCCAATGAATCGGGAAGTGGCTGAAATCAAGATCCGAAAAAGCTTTCATATAGCGTTCTGAAGAAAGGATATTCTTCAGATTTTTCATCCTTGCCGAGTGCGACTCTTTGTTACAAAGTTCATTAAGACCCAGACCGATCATACTCAGGCAAATGCGGTTGTCAAGAGCCTTGCGAAAATCCTCACCGAGCGAATTTTCATCAATGCATTTTCCTATCCTTGAATAGAGCTCCGACCACTGATCAAAAAGCTTTGACTTATAGCTTCTGGTCAGCGACGTTTCGTTATCCTTGCGGTAGTGGTTGAAAGGCTTATCTATAAAGAAGCACTTTTTCGCAAAGCAGAAATAATACATATTAAAAAGCAGATCTTCCGTGCCGATAATCTTTGTATCGACAAATTGCAAACCATTTTCTTTTATAATCTTCGCTGTGTAAAGCTTTCCCCATGCAGTTACGAGTGCATCCGTATTTTCAGGATTTTTCAATTCTTCACCCGTCAGACCTGCAAGTCGACGGTGAAGCTCCCTCGTTTCTTTTTCATCAAAGCTTCTGTCTCCGTCAAAAATCTTCTTTTCAAGAGATTTATCGCCGAATTCACGGACATAGCCCCACATAACCGTGTCGGCATTTTCCGCTTTACTGACAGCAACCTCAATCGTCTTTGTGTCTATCCAATCGTCAGAATCAAGAAAAACGATATAGTCCCCTGTCGCAGCTTTGATTCCCGTATTCCTCGCACCTGAAAGACCTTCATTCTGCTGATTGATGATCTTTATTCTGCTATCTTTCTTTGCATACTCTTCAAGAATTGCAGAAGAATTGTCAGGTGAACCGTCGTTGACACAGATTATCTCAAGCTGTGTGTAAGTCTGACCGACAACGCTGTCAAGGCACTTCGGCAGATATTTTTCAACATTATAAACGGGAATAATAACGCTGACCGTTTTCATAAGCAACGTCCTTTGAAAATTATTTTTTCCTGAATATTATGAGTTTGCTGAAAACATAGTTCAGAAGAACAACAATGACGGCAAGAATGCCCTTGATAACAAATTCTCCGCCCACGGGTCCGATTGTAAGCGGAACATCAAGATGAAGCCATTTGATCATAATAAGAAGTCCGACTTCCTCAACGCCGAGAGTCAGAAGCCTGGCACCCGTGAATGAAGGAATCTCTTTTGCAAGAACTTTCAGCCTCCAGCTTTTGCTTTCAAAGACAAAAAGCTTGTTTGTCACAAAAGCAAAAACAACCGCCGCAACCCAAGCAATAATGTTTGAAATCATAATGTCAATAAACCTGTTGCAGAGTGCAAGAGTAATAAGATTGACAACCGTTGTCATCACGCCGAAAAACAGGTAAGAAAAGACTTCTTTTGAAATCACTTTACGGATAACGTCCATCAGCTTTTCATTTTTTATAAACTTTGCAAATACATTATGAATTAATATAAAAAACTTATCCATAAAAACTCCTGATAAATTATCTTAGCTTATAAATTATAATACCCGCTACACCTTATGTCAAGCAAATAAGCTCTTGCATTTTTCAAGGAGTGTGTTAAAATACTATAATATATTGCGAAACAAGGAGGCGAAAAAATGTCAGCAAGAGTTGAAAAAGCTGTTGAGCTTTTCAAGAGTGGATTTAACTGTTCACAGGCCGTTTTTACCGCCTTTGCTCCCGAATTCGGAATGGACGAGGAAACAGCACTGAAAGTTTCTGCAGGTCTCGGCGGTGGTGTAGGCAGAAGCCGTGAAGTCTGCGGTGCTGTCTGCGGTGCTTCCATGGTTGTCGGACTGAAATACGGTGCGACAAAGGGTGAAGATGCAGACGCAAAAGCGAAGTGCTACGAAGTAGTTCAGGCGATAATTGCAGAATTCAAGAAAAACAATCCGACGATTATCTGCCGTGAGCTTCTCAGTCTCGGTGAAGGAGAATTTACCAATCCGAATCCCGAAGCACGTACAGAACAGTATTATAAAAAAAGGCCGTGCGTACAGCTCGTCGAAGATGCTGCAACAGCCGTTGAAAAAGTATTATTTTAAGGAGATGTAAACTATGGGTTGCACAGGAGATTGCTCAAGCTGCTCATCAAGCTGCAGCGAAAAGAAAGATTTACACGTGCCGTGTAATGAATACAGTAAAGTAAAAAAAGTTATCGGTGTCGTAAGCGGTAAGGGTGGTGTAGGTAAGTCACTCGTCACTTCAATGCTCACTACAGCAATGCAGGTCAAGGGAAATGCGTGTGCTATCCTCGATGCTGATATCACAGGTCCGTCAATTCCGAAGGCTTTCGGTGCAAAAGGTCCTGCTATGCAGAACGAAATGGGACTTCTTCCCGCTGAAACAAAGACAGGCATCAAGCTTATGTCAATAAACCTTCTTCTTGAAAAAGAGGATCAGCCTGTTATCTGGAGAGGACCTGTTATTTCCGGTGTCATCCAGCAGTTCTGGCAGGAAGTTTTCTGGGGAGACGTCGACTATATGTTTGTCGATATGCCTCCGGGAACAGGTGACGTCGCTCTGACTGTTTTCCAGTCAATACCCGTTGACGGTATCGTCATCGTAACAACACCGCAGGATCTCGTTACAATGATTGTTAAAAAAGCTGTCAATATGGCTAACATGATGAACGTGCCGATTCTCGGTCTCGTTGAAAATATGAGCTACCTTGAGTGTCCTGACTGTGGAAAGAAGATTTCTGTCTTCGGCGAAAGCAAGATTGACGAAGTTTCAAAAGAAATGAACATTCCCGTACTCGCAAAGCTTCCGATCAGAAGCGAGATCGCTTCTCTTGTCGATAAGGGTGCTGTTGAACTCGCAGAAATAGAGGAACTTTATGCAGCAGCTGACAAAATCAAAGAAATCCTTGGTTAATAAGGAGATTAACTATGGCAGGTATTTTCAGTAAAATCACGGCATTTTTTATGTCGATCGTTACCGCCGTTTCACTTCTGCCCGTAAACCTCGTAAAAACTGTTACGAGAGATGACGGGTTGATTGAAAAAGTCGGCTTTTCAGCATATAACCGCTGTGCAGAAAAATTCTGTGAAAATCCCGATACGGATACTGATTTCGTTCCTCAGGGACTTGCTTACAGCGATTATCTTGACAAGGTGCTTGTATGTGGTTATATGAACACAGAAGGCAATTCAAGAATTTACGTTATCGATCCTGAAAGCGGAGAGACAGAAAAGTACGTTTCACTCATCGAAGTTGACGGTGATGACTACACAGGTCACTGCGGAGGCATCGCTACCTTTGAAGGTAACGCATGGGTTGTTTCAGGTAAATACGCACGTCGACTTTCTCTCGATATCCTCAAAGATGCAGAAAACGAAGCTTCAGTTCAGTTCGCAGATGAATTCAACACGGGAACGAGAGCTTCATATGCAAACTGTTCAAACGGTGTCCTCTGGATCGGTGAATATCACAAAGACGGTGACACCTACGTCACAGAGGACAGTCACCATATGACATCTCCTGACGGTGAAAAGATGTTTGCCTGGACTTGCGGTTACATCCTTGAAAGCGGCAATCCGCAGGGCTTCGACTATGACGGAAACTCAAAGAGTATAGTCGCTCCCGATTTCATTCTCGAAACAGAATCCATGTGTCAGGGCTTTACACAGCTCCCCGACGGCAGATTTGTTACAAGCATTTCAGGTAAAATCACAAAATCTGAGCTTAATTTCTATGAAAACGTTCTTAACGGCGAGGCTGATGATACTGTCACCGTTTCAGGGGAGGAAGTAAATCTTTATTTCCTTGATTCAGAAAGTGCGGTTGACTCTCTGACAGCTCTCCCCCGTTCTGAAGGAGTTGACGTTTATGACGGAAAGCTCCTCGTTCTTTATGAATCAGGTTGCGAAAAAATGCTCGCAGCACAGATAGTAAGAACGGACTATATATGGAGTGTAGAAATCTGACAATTTCATTCACAAAAGCGAAGGCAGCACAGAAATGTGCTGCCTTTTATTTTTCAGTCGTATAACCCTCAGTAAATCAGAAAATCACATCTGCACAGATTGCAGCGTGGTCTGAGAGATACATGTCACCGATTTTTTCGTCGATGATTTTGTAGTTTTCAACCTTTGTTCCTTCAGATACAAAGACAAAGTCAATCGGTCTTGTCTCAAAGATATTTTTACCGTAGTTAATGAAAGTAGCCCCGTCATCCGAATTAACCGCGAGATATTTTGCATCGTTAAGACATGGTTTCATTTCATTGTAGGCGTCTGCACCCTCTTTGGTGTTGGAGTCACCCGTGCATACTACGGGGTAACCCTTGGCTTTGAGTTCCTCGATTTTAACCTTGAGGACATTTATCTGATCAACTCTGACGGACTCAAGCACGTGATCAAGATGAGTGTTGATGTGAGTGTAGATTTCGCCTGTTTCCTTGTCCTGCAAAGTCACCCAGGTCGCAATTCTCGGGCAGAATGACAAAGTAAATTTCGATGCAAACACTTCGGGAGTATCGGACAGCCAGATAGTACCGCTGTCCACAAGGCTGTACTTATCCTTGAGGTAAAAAACAGCTGATGCTTCAGAACTTGCCTTGCCGTCACGCATCTGGCTTACACAGCCGTAGTCAGTCAGGTTTTCGCTGAGAATTTCTAACCATTCTGCAGTAGCCTCCTGAACCCCGAAAGAATCGGGAGCATACTGTTCAAGAGCTGAACAGATGAGCTGACTCCTGCCCTTAACCGAGCCGAAAGTATCGTCTTTACAACGAACATTGAAAGACACTATTCTTACGCTGTCATCAGGTTTTTCGGGAACATTTGCGATGCTGAGACTCTCCGGAGCATAAGATCCGAGAGTAAAAAGAATTGATAAGATAAGTGCTGTGAGCTGATTGATTATATACATAGTCATTCTCCTCAAAGTTAAGTTTTTATCATTGAACTTAAAAACTGCACACAGGTGCTGTTTCATTCAAAAGCCTGTTTTCAGAAGGATTTCAGGAACCGAGCTGAACGAGCAAAGCCATATCTGTCGCCTGCGGTCTTTCTCCAATATAATAAGTGCCGAACTTCGTTGCCTTAAATTCATATTTTTCAGAGTATTCACCCGTTATCGGATCGAACCATTGATATGTGTATTTCTCATCCGGAACGAGGTTGCCGATCGTTCCTGTTTTTATTCCTCCGTAAAACTTCGTATTCGCCTTCTGAGCTACCGACTCATCCGTAAAGGAATAGAAATAAACTACAATTTCCGTGTTATCAGTATTACTTGCATATGTGTAATAAACATTATTTGCAGGAACGAAATATGCCTTGTTATCAAATCTCGGAATCAGGTTATGCCACTCAGTTTTTTCAAGAAACTCACGCATATATCCGACCTGATACGAGCTTTCGTATTCGAGTGCGTCCTGCCAGGTAGCGTTGATTTTTTCTTCGCTTGTTATTGTGTCAACACCGTCGGAGCTGTCGTTCTCTTCGTCAAATATATTGAGATAACTCCACGTGTCGTGACCTCCCCAGCCGTAGCCGTACATACCGTTGAGATATGCTGTCCACCCCTGCATACGTGAGCCAAAATTCTTTGTCCAAAGGTAGCAGTACTGCCCTTCATAGTTGATAACAGGTTTACCCTGTGAATTGTACCAGTAATCTTTTTCTACATTGAAGTCACTCTGATCCGTTTTTGAAGTATGCCACTGAGCTGCATAGAAATTGTGTGCTTTCACATCTCTGAAGCATGACGGCTGAACATCCTTAAGATAAACTTTGCACTTATCGCTTGCACCCTCACCGTTACCGTATGCCGCTGTCGATCCGGAATTTTCCTGATGAGCAGAAAGCGGATGATCGTATGCATCATATTTCTCAATATACTCGGCAACCAACTTGTACGGATTGTTTGTATAGTTCCAGTCGGGATGCGAAGTGTCGCTATGGTAGAAATCGTTGTCCGTCTCCTGACCAAGCGTCCATACTACGGGGTAGGCACCGTATCTCGCAACCCAATAACGTGATATTTTTTCAAGATAAACCTTCGTACTGTCTGCTAAATCTCCGTCTTCAGCATAGCCTCCGTTATTGGCAATGAGAGGCTCCATAAAATATGTAAAGAAAAACTGAGCGTTCGCATGAACAAGACCGTTTCCTGCAATTATCGCAAACTTTTCATCGTAGTCTGCAAAACCTGTCATATCATCCTCAGTGATGCTGTTCACAAAATCGAATTTCGCTCCGATAGGCTCACTCTGAAAAACGGTAAATCCCTGTGAAACACGCTTTTCACAAATAGTTTTTACCATATCAACCGTTTCATCGCCAAGACTCCAATGAGTATCACCGAGCCAGAAAAACGGTGTCCCGTCATCGTAAGTGAAATATTTTTTACCTGTATCAGCTGTGACAAATCCGTGCTTATATATATCGTGTTCACCGCTGTATTCTGAGCAGATCACCTTACCTGTTCTTTCGTGAAGTGAAGTGTTCTGCGCATCTGTGCATACTGTCTTATAGTACCATGTTCCTGCTGACGGACAGACAAAACGTACCTTCCAGGTATTTCCTCCGTCCCAGAATGCAGGGATTTTATAAAGTCTGCCGTTACCGAACAAAAGCAGCTCCACATCGACATCTCTGAACGGATCTGCATAAGCCTTGTCGCTTTCAAAAGAAACTTCATTCGCAACCCAGGTTTCAGCATTCAGTGTTTGCTCAGGATTTTCTACCGTGATCTCACCCTTGTACTCAACCCATGACGGAGAGTTAACAGTTGCTTCGGGTATATCCGTTTCATCTTTTTCACTGATCCTGTTCCAACCCTTTGCAAACAAGTTGACGATTACTCCCGACACTTTCTCTGCACCATCTATCACAAACGGTACCTTACTGTATGTACCGATCTTCGCATAAGACTCAACTCCCGCAAAGGAGAATGTCATCATTATGCAGAGCAGAAGAGAAATCGCTCTCTTAAAGGTAGTCTTTCTCACTATAGTGCACCTCGCTAAAAAATCTATTTTTTATCACTTACAGCTTAGAGTTTATCTGTACACACAGAAATATTTTCAGCAGCAACAACCTCTTTAAACCTTGAAAATCCCACGCTTACAAAGCAGCTGTCTCGGCAGATTCACCGATGAGACTCTTTTCAATTAGCATAATATCACTTTTCTTTTTACTTTTCAATATCTCTGCTTCACCACAAATTATGAACACTTAAATCATTCACAGGCCTTGTCAAGCATTTTCTCGATCCAGTCTTTTCTTGCAAGAGCGCTGATCCACTCTTCAGGTATTCCACTTTCTCCGCCAATGCCGAAGTAAATCCCTGCAAGTCCGCCTGCGATAGCCGCTACAGTATCTGTATCGTCGCCGAGTTCAACAGCCTTGATAACACACTCTCTGTAGCTTTCTGAATTAACAAAGCTCCATACCGCTGCTTCAAAAGAGTCAATTACGTAGCCTGAGCTTTTGATTTGGTCTTCTGAACAATCTTTCATCCGGGGTATATTTTCACACTCATCGACACAGCACCTGAGATGAGTGATCGCATCTTCTTTTGACATTCCGCTCATAAGATTTTCCGCAATCTGAACATAAAGTCTGCACGACATCAGAGATATCTCGTGTGCGTGTGTCAGGGATGATAAACCAAGGATATCGTCAACCGAATGCTCCACAAATGCAATCGGCAGAATTCTCATAAGCGATCCGTTTCCGTTGTCCTTAAAGCCTTTACCGCCACACCGTGTAGCTGAATATCCGCTTTTATACTTTCCGATAGCTGTAAGGGTGGTATGTCCTATATCAAAGCATTCTCCGTAAGGACAGTATGCACCGTCATCAAACCACCCTACAAACCGTTCCATAATATCATCATAGTCAAGCTTTTCGCTTCTGATCATACTGTCAAGCGTCGCCAACGTCATTGAACTATCATCAGACCATGTGCCGACGGGTTGGTTATGTGTGCCGTAACCTGTCATACCCGTAACCCTGAAAGTGCCCCGTTTCTTGAATTCAAACGGCACACCAAGTGCATCGGCAACGATCAGACCGAGCATAGCACTTTTTAAATGCTCCGTATTTATAAACTTCATATTCTTTCTCCCATTCATCTGTAAAAAACAGTTTTTCGCTGAATGCAACTCATAAAGATTAATATATCCTACCATTTATAAAAACGGTAGGATATAAATTTTTAATATTCAGACATTATAATTCGTCACTCACAAAGCGTACTGCTTACAGTCTTGTAATACGCCTTGCTGATATAAACCTTGTCATCATTTGACATAATGCAGCATTTATTTGTACGGTCCATAGATCGGATATGATTGAGATTGACTATTGTGCTCTTATGTATACGGAGAAATCTTTCATCACAGAGTTTTTCTTCTGCTGCATCAAGTTTTCCGAGAATGTGATACTGTTTTGAGTCAGTAGTGAAAATATCAACATAACCCTTGTAACTCTGCATATAGATGATTCTGCTGTACGGTATAAATATGCGTACATTCTTGTTTGTCCACGTGAAAACTTTTTTACGCTCATTGAGCACAGCGTACATTTCATCCATCAGGCTTTCAAAAGACTCCTCTTCAAAATCAAGATACGCGATAGGCCTTGCTTTGAAGTACGGCTTCAGACTCAAAGAGTTTTTGCCGTAAAAAACGATCAGAACATCCTCGTCTTCCTTGAAAACAGCTTTACCTGCCATAAGCGAGTACGTTTCGTAATCAGCATTGATAAACGCGACGTGAACCGTCCTTGCAATCGTTGCCAGCTCACTCAGCTGACTTTCCTGACTTAACCAGAAAATATCTGACTCGACATTGTTTTTGATAGAGTATGCAACAATCGCTTTTCGTATCGCATCGTATATATCAGGATTTTTTTCGAAAACCAGAAAGTCAAATTTATCAACAGTCATATCATATCACCATCAAAGCTTTTTAAGTACTTCTCTTTGCTTTTCGGTCAGAATTTTATAGTATGCCGAATTGTATTCACTGACATCTGCTGATTTATTCTCGTCCCACTCTGCGAGTATTTTTTCTGCAAGTTCAAGTGCTGCACTGATTTCGCCACGTCTGAGTTCTGCTTCCTCTTTTGTCGGTTTTGCCACCGTTTCGAAAGACTCGATATCCTCCTGTGTGAATGCAGAATTGAATGCGAGTTTTTCGAACTTCACAAGTTTACAATCCGGATAAGTGAAAGTCATATAGAACTCCGGGAAATAAGCCTTGATTCCGTCTTTTGTCACATCAGTTTTATGTGTCAGGAAATGTGCACAAAGCTTATCATTTTCAACAGAAAACATAGGATAAAGTGCACCCTGAGACATCGGCAGAACGCTTCTGAATATAGGTGTGCCTTGTAACTTTTTCAAATATTCATTAAGTTTCATTTCAAATCCTCCTTACGGTCTGTCCGCTACCATCATAAATCCGTCCGAGGTGTTCCATGCATTCATGAAAACATCGTAATCAATTGCCTTACCGCAACCGTCTTCCACACCCGGATCATTTACAATAACCTTGATATCGTCAGGATTGCTTCTGTCAATGCCGATAACCTCAACTGCGTGATTTGCACTCCATGTCGGATAAAAACCTTCGTAATCATTGTCAAGACCCATATTGTATACAGCGACAATCGCACGGTCACCGTTATCAAGAGCATTTTCAAGGTCCTGGAAGTCAGCGTTATAATCTGTCGTAGTGTCAACACCGTGATACTCAAGCAACTTGCCTACATCCTCAAGGGAAGTACCGCCTTCTGCATACCAGCCGTTCTCATATGCAAAGATTGCAAGTTCTGTTTCATCAAACTCCATATCTGTGTATTCTTCAAGGATGAACTCCTGACAAGCTATTGCACACGTGTCGCTGTATTCCTGTACGTGCCATGTATCTGTAGCATCTTCAATGTTATAAACATCGTATGCATCACTTGTTGTTTCCCAGACGATACTTTCTCTTATAACACCATTAGGTAATTCAACCTTTTCGTATGTGTAGTTAGGGTCAACACTTTCAAGATACTCAAACATATCTTCGGGTGTAGCTTCATCTTCATCTGAAATACCGAGGAAATCTTCGATTCCGTCAAAAATCTTTTCTATAATTTCAAGAGGCTTATCCAGCTCAATGCCAGTCTGCTGTTCAAATTCTTCAAACATAATTTATCCTACCTTTCCTATAATAACACAGCCCTGCTCAACAACTTTCGTTTCCGTAAACCAATATGGTTTTACCACAGTACACTCTGTACCGTCCGGAAAAACTCCACTGCCTAAGCAGATATATTTTTTAGATGATCCGGGTCCGAAGGTGTGTGCTTTTTCTGCAGATCTTTTCACTCCGGCAAGTTCTATGCAATTAAGCAATTTCACCGCCTGTGGAATGAGATTTACTGCATTCAGGTCAATCGTTTCTTCAAAAGCCTTTTTAAATTCTTCATTTGCGTACATATTACTGATACGCACAGCCCACTCTTTCAAAGCGTCGTCATCAGCTTTTTCCATATTTTTCGCCCTGCGGAAAACACCTTCATAAAGTCCGTCAAAAGAATCAGCATTTTTTCTGATACCGTCTGCTATAATTCTGATTTTTCCGTCTGTAACCGTATTTTCTGCAACGTACGGCTTTCTTTCAGGCACAGGCGGTCTCTGTATAACGGGAGGCTTCTGCGTGACAGGAGGTCTCTGTCCGACAGTGTCCGGCTGTTTTTTATTTTTCTTTTTTACTTTTACCACAATCACTATCGCCACAGTTGCTGCCAGAACAACTAATGCGATGACTGCGATAACTACAATTAAAATAATTCCGATTCTATTTGTAACCATAACTCACACCTCAACATACATCAGACTTTTTCAGATGCAACCAGGCTGCAGCATCATCACGGTCACCACAAACTATCGCATATCCCTGTTGAAGTGCCGGAATGAGAGATTTCTGATCTTCACGCAGTGCAAGGCTCGAACTCATAATCTCGCAGTCATCAGGAGCAGTCAGTCTGTGAACGATCTTATAGTTAGTGTTCTTAACAGCGTCAGGGATCAATCTCGTGGGAACCTGGTCGACAATCATAATGCCCTGGCCATAGCTTCTGATTTCAGAAAGCATCGTGGTGAACAGATCAGCTACAACGCTCTGCGGGTCACCTGTTCCTGCCGCCTTTCCTTCCGGCTTGAGAAGGAGATTGTGTGCCTCTTCTACGAGAGTCATATGCAACAGCTTGTTCTGTGAAGCCAGCTTTCTGTACTCTTCGTCATTTGCAAACTTTGACTTTCTGTATTCATACAAGCTGAGCATAAGCACTGACATTATCAGAGCCTTGTCCTTTGCTGCAGAAATATTGCTGATATTGATAATTGTCGGTCTGTCAAAAAGATCTGAATAGTCCGTAGAGAAATCAACATTCAGCAACTGACCTCTTGTACCTCTTGTAAGGTACTGGAATCTGGTCTGAAGACAAGCCATGAGATTGTCTTTCACTTTAGGCTCATAGTGCTTTTTGGAAAGCACGTACCGTGCCATATCCGTCATATGTGCCAGTGAAGGATATCTGCTCTGCTGAGACATCGGTTTACCTGAAAGGAACTCATCTTTGTAACAACCGAGGTAAAGTGAATATACAGTTTCATCCACAAGGACAGGTAAAATGTCGCTCGTCGGTAAACTTGCATTCAGCAACGCTACGAGGTTTTCACAGCGAGATGTCATATCAACCTTTGCACCCTCTACAGCTGCCGGCTGGAAAGGATTGATCTTAAGCTGCGGAAGCTTGTGTCCTTCAAACTCATCGCAGCCCGGCATAAAGATCTGGAACTGCATATCTTCGGGAAGATGTTCATTCATCTCAAGTGCCCAACGTACGTAATCATCCTTTGCAGGTTCTATAACGAGGATCGGGATCTTCTTTTTCAGCATTTCACCGAGAATTCGTTTGCAGGTATAACTCTTACCTGAACCTGTGCTGCCGCAGACAAGTGCGTGTCTTACAAAGTCATTAAGATTGACATCATACTCTGCTTTCTGATCGACACCTGTGTCAACGAGATTACCAAGACAGATTATGTCATTCTTATCACCGGAAACAACAGGCGGATTGTTAGCAAATCTTACAGCCGTTTTAACAAATCTGATTCCCGGAACATCTCTTTTCGGAAGTGACGTTGTAAGTGCAAGTTCCTTTGTGTTCATCGGTGTACTGAGATACTGATAATGTTTGCCGAAAACGTGCCACGGTACATTTTCGTTCATACCGGGAGCATCCTGATTGTAAAGAGGTATCATCCTGAAGTGATTTCTTACTATATCTATAGCACCTGACTTCTCATCAAGAAGATGTACTCTGATAGGCTCGATATAGCTTTCTTTTCCTGCATAAATCGATCTGAGCATTCCGCCGACTGTTGCAACATCCTTACGGTTCTGACCGAAGATATATACACCTACATTCCAGTAACCGAGGTTTCTGCCTTGCTTCATCCTCTCGATATGCATCTCAGTAAGTTCTTCTGCATACTCTGCAAACTTATCAAGATACGTTGTGTTTACTGACAAAGAGAAGCTTTCCTGAACAGTCTTGTTAAGATTACCTAAACCTACACCTACAGCACTTCCGACGAGGTTTGCGACACTCGGTCCGATCGCAGAGAAAAGAGGACCGACAACCGGAAGTATGCTTAATCCTGCTGAAGCCACCCCTGCCAGAGCTGTGCCGACATTTGCCGCTGCGTATTGGTTAAGGCCCTTCTGCTTACTCTCACTCTTGGAATGATTCTGATTTACCGTACGGCTGACATCAGAATGGATCTGACTGGCAAGTTCTCTCATCTTATTGATGATTTCGTTAGTTTCAGCGTCGTTGATGGGATCTGAAATAACGAGAAGCGAGTACGGTCTGTCATCGTTTCTTGCACCCTTCATACCAAAGGCAAGAGAGTCAAGGGTCTGAAGCACTCCGGGAGACTGTCCGTCTGAGAAAGAAGGAAGTCCCGTTACAGCACCCATTGTGTTGTAGCTGCCCATCGTGGTATGAATATTTGTGAAGGCTTCTTCCTGACTTACCGGTAAGAGTTCTACACCCGGCATACTGCCCGAAGTCGCCTGTTTTATCTGCTCAATAGCATCTTCGGGAGTAAAATCTACATTCTTGGACATTGTGCCAAGATAAAGATTTGTCTCTCCGTTTTTTCTCTGGAGCAAAAAGAGAAGTCTGTAACCCCATGCGTGAAGCGAAGACAGAACACCCTGCCAGCGATTGAACAAATCAAAACTGTCGACATTTTCAGGATGGACAGGTAAGCGTGTCATCTGAAGCCATGTAATTTTTGCTAACTCAGCCTCAACTTCAGGAAACTTTTTTCTCTTCGATATGTAGTCAAGATAACTTCTTTCCATACTGCAGTCAAGAAGTTCTTTATAAAGGTTGTCCGGCACTTTTATCGGATTATCTATTTTTAATTCTTCTGCAGATATCCCTTTGAACAAATCGTTAAAACTGATATCGCTATCCTTTGCCATCTTGTTTCATCTCCTTCCTTTTGCAACAGATTATTTTTCTGCCTCTTTCTTTTCAAGTTCCTTTAATTCTTTAAGTGAATTTTCAGTAGCTATCTCAAGACCTCTTTTGATGTCTGATTCAAGCTCGTGTCTTTTGGCTCTGTGTTCAACAGTTTCTCCTACTTTGCCAAAAGAAGGAGGATACTCTTTTTCCTCTTCTTCCTTTTCTGAAAAATCCGGCGGAAAATCATCTGCTTCTTTAATTTCTTCAGGCTCTTTGATTTCTTCTACCTTTTCGATTGCTTCGTTTTCCATTTCTTCGTAACTCATTTTGTTATCCTCCGTTTGTGTTTTTGTTGTAACTTAATCATATCAGCTTTTATGAAAATTTCTCATAAATTTCATTTTTGACCTTCAAAAACACTTTTTTGGAAAGTTTTTATCGTAGATTATTAAACTCCGCCGTAGTTAGGTGCATTGTTAATAGCATCATATTCCTTCTGATCCTGGATAAAATCCTGCAACTCTGCATTCTCTTTTTTCAGTCTTTCTGTCATATCCTGAAAATACTGCTGCTGTTCAGGAGTAAGTTGAATGCTGTTGAATGATCCGTCAGAATTAAAGCGGATCTCCTCTCCTCCGTTGCCGTATTCAACCAGATCGGGCGGATAATCGTCTCCCTCATTAACGGTGACAACGTCGTCCCCGTCTTCGCCGAACAAGACATCACCGATCTCATCCGCAACGTCTTCGATGACATCTTCCACTGTTTCTACAAAATCGCCAATACCTTCAAACATTTCTTCTAAACTCATTTACAAAACCCACCTTTAATTGTTTTTATCAAGAAATATAACTTAGCCATCTGAAAAAGTCTTATATAATCCGACAAAGAATTTCTGGAATTCCTTAAATTTGCCGAAACAGTATATCGGATATTCCCTGCCTCCTTTGAACAATAACTGTATCTTTTCATATTCTTCAGAATATGTGATCGATACACAGTTCTGGAAGGTTACCCAATCCATACGAATAGGCGGCTCCCATAACGGACGGCAATAAAAAGCTCTTTCCGTAAAAGCCCAACCGTTTTTACCGCTGCCAAAGAAAGTGGTATCCTTCCACGAATATAACCTTTCTCCTTCTGAAACACCAAGGTGACGTCTGAGTCCCACAACATTACCGTTCTGAACACCATTAACCAGACCTTTGTTTGCTTCAACATACGCCTTTACTTTTGCCGCTACCGCTTCATTTTTTACAATTTTATTTGACTGACTGTCATTTCCCGTCGCGCTGTTTCTCTTCTTGTCCACAGCTACAACCTTTTCTTCTATAAGCTTTTTCTGAAGATTAACAAAAATTCCAAAGACTTCCTGATCGGGAGTTCCGTGAACTCTGTTTGACAGGTATCCGTTGTTACACGTTATAGAATAATCCTGTTTGAGCAAGTTGCCTGTAGCAAATGTCTTCCACGAAGTTTTAACGACATAACAATCATTGTTGGATGTAGAAAAAATACCATCTTCACAGATAACAGTACCTGCCGAACCGTTCTGCTCAGGAGAGATATCACGTGCGAAGAAAATAGTTTTGTTATCTGAAATCTTCAGAGTTTTTCTCAACACTTCAGCACTTGACGGAAGAGGATATGAAGATAATACTGAAGTCAGTACGTTCATCAGATTTCCAGCATTGACTCCGTCAGCCTTTGGCGCAGATGCTGCAACAGTTTCTTTTTTGAGTTTTTCCTGAAGCTTCATCAACATATCAAAAAGAAGCTGATCAGGCTGACCGTGCAGGATAGTTTTCATCTTTCCGTTTCTGCATATTATCGCATCTTCCTGCTTAACCAACGTTCCTTTGCAGAACATCACCCATCTGGTTCTGATAACACAATCCCCTGCTTTAGATGTAGCATAAATTCCGTCTTCGCAGATAATCGTTCCTTCAGAGCCGTCCTGTTCGGGCGAAATATCGTTTGCATAGAAAACTGTTTTTTCTGCTTCGATCTCAAGAGTTTTCTTCAGGTTGTCAAGACTTGTCGGCACAGAGTACGAAGAGAATACCGAAGCAAGAATATCGTTCGTACTACGTTTATTATGTGCCGCCGCATTCAAAATGTTATACAGTTCCTGATAATTATCGGCGGAGTAGTTTTGCGAATATGTATTGCTCCTATCCTCATCATTTACAGCTACAACTGTCTTGCCGATGACATCGAACGGAAGTTTGCTGTAAACCATACCCAAAGCAACCGTTTCCTGAGGGTTTTCGAGGTTCATGACTCTGATTTTTTCTGCCTGTACCTTTTTGAGTGCAGGATGCACAATTCCCGGCATAGTACCGTCCATAAGCTCTTTAGCAAAGTACCAATTACTGTGTCCGCCTGTAAGGATGACAATGTCTACTGTACAGTTTTCATCAAGCTTATCAAGGCACCCGTTCACAAGTGTCTTGAAGTCTTCAATTTTGTCTTCTATTGTTTTTTCAAAACTCATTCTCGTGATTTCGGGGAAAGGTTCTTTTTTAATTCCGGGGAAAAACATCAGTCCGTCAACGATAGAACAATTCTTAACCGAAACTCCTTTTCTGAGGCTCGGAGAAAGAGTCTCCTCTTTCCATGTCTTTACGCTTCGGTTCTGCTCCAGATAACTCCTTCCCGCTTCCTGCGGGAGATTACACTTGACCAGATAGTCAATCAAAAACTCCTTGAGTTTCTCATCGATTTCCCTTCCGCCGAAAGTAATGTCTACACTGCTGTCCGGCCAGGAAAAAACAAGCTCATTTTTGATATTTTCTGCCTTCACCTTGCTTCCGTCTGCATCAACAGTACATCTGCATACTGCAAGGTCAGTAGTACCTGCACCCATATCGACGATCAGGATCGTATTTTCTTTATTTTTGTTTAATAAATTCTTGTCCTTGAAATTATCCATATTTCTGCAAAGGACAGCATACAAAGCCGCAGACGCCTCGTCCATAGCAGTTACATTTTTAAAACCGGCTTCCTTTGCGGCGCGTACCATAAACTTTCTCGTTTCATCTTTCCATTTAACAGGGAAGCTGATAATTGTACTTATCTCATCATCCTTCTCACCGTGTACGCCTTCTTCCGACTGGTGAGAGTATCTGTCGAAAAGATATTTCATATACTCGTGGGTGAGTTCTTTTGATTTTTCACTTTCTTCGGCAGCGTCACTCTCAAGATTCATCTTGAATTCACGGTAAAGTTTTGAACCCGGTATCTCTTCGTCAATACCGCAGTCAAACGTTCCGTCTTCATTAATTCTTACGAAACTCAAAGCTCTCGGATCAGAAGAGAAAGTAACACTATTAGTGTGGTATTTATCACCAACAGGATTAAAAACCTTACTGCCGTTAACTTCGTGCACTTCAAATCTTTTGGTTTTAACTATAGAAGTGCTTGTACCGAAGTCGACACCTATAACTCTTTCAACTGCCATTTTGGGAATCCTCCTGTTTATCCGCAAAAAGATATAAATTTATTTCATGTGCTGAGTATAACTCAAAGTTCTGAAAATTTCACAAAAATACTTTTTTAGCCTTTAAAACAACGTTTTTGGATCATTTTAATTAAATACAAACAGACAAAACGTATGCAAGAACATACGCTTTGTCTGTTTATGTCAAACTTTAATATCGTAATGATTGATGTATAAAATACATCTGTGTTTGTATATGTTATTCAAGGTCGTTTCCAACTTTCATAATTTGTAAACAATTAATGGAAATCGCATACACATTATACCATTACTGTCTATCAAATGCAACAACATTCTTAAACAGAATATATTGCAGATTCAAAGAAAATTTGAAAATTTATTGCAAAAAATCTGACAGGGTGATATATTAAAATGGTATTATGGTGATGTATTAGCAACAAACTGTCAGATGCCTGAAAAAATCAGTAAAAACAATTAATACGGACAGCGAAAACAAAGGAGAGAGATAAATGGCAAAAATAGCAGAAGTGATAAAATATGAGGGTGATAACAGTACCTTTATATGGAAACATCCGAGCGAAGACTTTAACAGCATGACTCAGCTTATCGTTCACGAAAGTCAGGAAGCTGTATTCTTTATGGATGGTCAGGCTCTCGATCTTTTCGGACCGGGTCGTTACACACTGGACACTCAGAACATTCCCCTGATAGGCAACTTCATCAATCGTATGATGGACGGTGAAAGCCCGTTCCACTGTGAGGTTTATTTCATCAATAAGACTATCCAGATGGCTGCAAAGTGGGGAACACCGGAAAGAATTCATTACATAGATCCTGAGTACGGTGTGCCTCTTGATATCGGTGCGAACGGCGAACTTAACCTTCAGGTCGTAGATAGCCGTAAACTTCTCATCAAGCTCGTCGGAACGACAAACGGTATCGCGTGGGACAACAGACAGGAAGGCTTTTCTCAGTCACTGACAAGTGCTTTCCGACCCGTGATTTCAATGGCTGTCAGATCAAATCTTACAGCTGCAATCAAAGAAGGAAAAATAAGTCTTCTTGAAATCGATGAACATCTTGAAACTATTTCCGAAATTCTCAGAAGGAAGATTTTACCTGATTTTGAAGAGTACGGTCTCACAATCCCGAAATTTTATCTTTCAAAGGTCGATCTTCCGTCAGACAATGATCCGAACTTTAAAAAGATACGTGATCTCTATTCAGTTTCACTTGCACAGAGAACCATTCAGGCTGAAGCAGAGGTGCAGAAGACAGCTGCACAGGCACAGGCTGAGGTTACTGCGGCACGAAGAGCTATCGAACTCGAAGAGCAGGCAACAAAAACTGCTGTCGAAAGAAGCATAGCAGAAAGAGAAATCATCAAAGCCCGCGGTGAAGCTGAGGCGATGAAGGCAACCGGTTTTGCAGAGGCTGAAATCATGCGTGCCAAGGGTTATACTGAAAAGGATTTAATTCAGGCAGAGGTACAGAAGGCTTATGCTGAAGGCATCGGCAATATGGGCGGAAACGGTGGAGCAGGCGGTTCAACGATGAGCGATATCGTCGGTCTCGGAATCGGACTTCAGGCTGCAAACGCTATGAGCGGTCAGCTCGGCAACATCTTCTCAATGGGCGGAGCAAACCAGCAGCCTCAGCAGGAAGCTCCTGCAGCTTCTCAGAACTGTGCTGCGTGTGGCGCCGCCATCCCTGCAAATGCAAAATTCTGTCTTGAATGCGGAGAAAAGGTAGCTGTGCCCACTCCTGAAGGAATGATTGTCTGCCCGTCCTGCGGAAAAACAGTTACAAAAGGCAAGTTCTGTCTTGAATGCGGATATAAATTTATAACAGCGTGTCCGAAGTGCGGAAGTGAGCTTCCTGCAGGAGCAAAATTCTGCCTTGAATGCGGAGAAAAAATTTAACAGAGAGGGATAAAAATGAGTAAAAACTTCAAATCTTACACGATAGCCTGGTCTGTATCCCTGATAGTTTTTAGTATCATATCATTTATCTCAGCTATAGCATACGGTACAAGAGGTATCTGGAGTTTTTCATACTGGATAAGCTATCTTTTTATGATAATCGCATTTGTCGGCAATATTATATGTGCATATCTTGCACTCGGCAAAAACGATACCAGAAAAACATTCTACAATTTACCGATTGTTACAATTTCGGGAATTAATATTGCTTTGACATTCATAGCAAGTACAGTTTTTATGATTTTACCCATTGGTGTACGGGTCGGAGTAATCATTTGTCTGGCTATTCTCGGCATAAATGCAATATCGGTAATCGGTTCAAAACTTGTCGCAGACAAAGTTTATGATAAAGATGACAAAATCAAGACTGATACTTTTTTATGAAATCTCTTACGGCACAAGCACAAAGCCTTTCAGCTACAACATCAGACGAAAGAATGAAAGCGGTGTGTACAAAGGTGTATGAAGCGATAAGATATTCAGACCCGATGAGCAACAAAGCACTCGCTCAGATCGAGACTTCGATAAACTATCAGTTTAACAACTTTACAACCGCTGTCAGAACAAATGACATACAGACAGCATCTGCTCTCGCAAAAGAAATCACAGCACTCATCAACGAGAGAAACTCAAGATGCAGACTTATGAAATAACTTTATGTATGAATACAGTAACCCCCGATGCACGGTTAATGCATCGGGGGTTTGTGTTTAAATATGCTTATTTATACGGAACAGGGATGCGTGAGAGAATCATTTCGATGATTGATCTGATGAAATTCATAATCATTTCGAAAATGTCAACCCCTGCATCCTGCTCGGGTGTTGTGTCAACATCGCCTTCAGGAATATCCGTATCATCTTCAACATCGATTTCAGGAGACTGGTCGATAAGGTCGAGATACTCAACATACTCTGACGATGTTTCAAGAAGAACCTCTGTCGGCTTGGACTGGTCAACATTTGCAAGGAGTGTTCCTGCCTGATTAAGAAGTGCAACATCAAGCTGATCGATAACACCGTCGTGGTTGCAGTCAGCTGCCATATAAACAGCCTCGCTGACATCTTCCTGTGTCAACATTCCGTTTGCAAGGCAAGAAACGAGAACTGCATCCTGCCCGTCGTACCATGAGTCTCCGTTGACATCGCCGAAGATTATTATTGTATATTCAGCTACAACTTTAGTATTACGAATCAATTGAACTTTTGAATCCGTAGCCAGCAAGCCATACGACAAAATGCAACTTTCATCAATTAAATCTATATAACTGTCCAAAGAGCTTAAGTTGGCATCCAAACCAAACAGCATATTGTTCTCAAAATCAACAAACGCAGTCGACATCGCCTGTATGCCCTTAACTTCTACCTCGCACTGTGTCACCAGACCGCCGTCATCTGCAATCGCTGTTATAACTGCTGTTCCCGTGCCAACTGCTGTTATCCGTCCGTTCTCATCAACCTTTACAGCATCAATCGAGTCACTTACCCAATGCACCTTCGGATTGTATGCATCTAACGGAAATATCGTTGCAATCAGTTGTGAAGACTGACCAAACTCAAGTGTAAGTGCTTCTGTATTCATCGATATACTTTCAACAGCAACAGGTTCATAAATCGCTTCAATAGCATTGTTTCCTATATTCGCTTCCTCTGTGTCAGTCATCGATTCTACTTTAAACCTGTTTGCAACATATGCTGATTCAAACTTGAGATATTGGTCTTCCAAAGCGAATGTTATCTCCTTCGTTTCATCGATACCGATTGATCCGAGGTTAAAGGTTTTTAACAACGTATTAACATCGTTAGAAAAATAGACATTTACCGTTACGTTTTGTGCATTTTCGTAACCCCTGTTTATCACTTCAGCCTTAAAAACACCGTCTCTGCTAATCTCCGCTCCGATTATTTCAATGTCTGCATAACCGATTATAAAATCAGTTTTATTGTTCTGCAAAACAGAATCTTCCTCAGATATCACTTCAACATCAATTGTCTGTTTTGAAAAATCTGACGGCACAATATAACTTACACAAAATTCCGTTGTTTCGCCTGCTTCAAGAGTTTCATTAACTTTCTCGGAAAGAATAATATTTCCAAAGGCATCTTTGAAATTTACAGTGTAAGAATCCACAGAGGCTATGCCATTGTTGGTTATGCTTCCAACAAAACTTATTTCGCTTCCACTACTTACAACGCCTTCATACATCACATCTGTAATCTCAAGATCAACAAATCCGTTTATAACATCGCAAACCATATCTGTAGTTGTATAGGGATAGTCATTAACGTCACTACTAAGATTTTCAACATCAGCCAGAACTACAACCGTACCATCATTATTAACAACAGCATCATAATAGCTGATATGTTTACCATATTCCGTAAGTTTAACAGGATTTGTATACTCACCATTTATAAAATATGAAATCATAAGTTCGTTAACAAAATCCTCTTTTTTAAGATATGTAACCGCTGTAACAGAATCTGTTTTAATGATACGATAATCGTTTTCAAGTTTCAATCCCGTTGCAACACCTACTTTATTAACAGGATCGTATGTATAAAGTTCACCTTCTTGAATCCAGCAGAACACTCCGTTCTGATAAGAAATTTCACCTTCATCAACATTATTAGAAGTCACCTGAGCACCGCTTACATAAACTTCACTATCACCCGGAATTTCATTATCCGTATCTACAGAATAAATAACTTTCCACGAGCCTTTAACATATCCGATTGCAAGATCGTTAACCAGTTTCTGTGTACAGACAGTCTTTTCCGCTGACCACACACCTCTTGAAAGTGTTTTATACAAAACTGTTGCCGCCTCGTTTTCTAAACTGTAGCCATTATCAACATTTTCAGCCCATGCAACAGCTATGTTCCCGCTGTACTGCGAAATATGGTACATTCTCTGATACTTATCTGCCGTATCGATCACCGCAGGAGCAGACCATGCCAATCCATCAAATTCTGAATAAACAAGTTCTGTCTTAGCAACTATATCTTCAACCTCGTAAGAATCATCATAAATCTCACTCGCCCGTTGCCATACAGCATACACCTTACTGCCATCAGTACATACCTCAGCCGAGAAATCTGCGAAACCTGAATCATAAACAGGAAGAGCCACACTCCAAGTTCCGTTTTCACAAACGCTGTAATAAAGTGTTGTTCTGTTTATATCAGATTTTGTGCCATCATCATAAACGAAAAGTGCAACTATTTTGCCATTATCAAGTTTAATCAGTTTTGGACAACCATACGGATACACGGATGAATCATTAAGCGAGCCTGAATCGAGAGAAGAAGTGTTGAAGGTAATATCATTAATATAACTTCTGTCAATCAGTTCAAGATCGTTTTTGCTAATGGTGACTATGTTCCCATTTTCATCAAGCAGAATATTATTCCCGAATGAGTTTGTCTGGAATTCACCCGTGTTGGGATATAATTCAAGTGCAGGAAAGTTAGTTGACCATTTCTTTTCATAAACAAACCCTGCTTTTACCTTTATATAGCAGTTGGCAGACAGTGTAGCCTCAAAAGCTTCCTTGAATGAAGACGCAGGAACGGTTACCGTTCCGGTAATTTTTCCGCTGATACCTGCTTCGATACTTGCAAGATCATTTGAAACCGCTCTTGCACCAACACCTATAGTCGGTATATAACTGATACCAATGGACGTTGACACGTCAAGGGTTCCGCTTGACGTCTGAGTTAAAGAAAGTTTTCCTTCAACTTCACCGCCCAATTTGAACGTGGCATAGCAAAAGCCTAAAAACGGAACATCCGTACTTACTTCTGCTTCTCCCAGAACTACAATTCCGCCCTCACTGAAAACCATTTCACCCGTTGCATAACTGAACTCAACATAACCGGCAAATGTAACTCCGCATTCGAATCCAAGACTTCCCTTACCGTCTTTCAGTTTCCTCCTAAGCTTGTTATAGGTATCCCAAGTCTTTTGATTTGATGCCCCTGTCATCATCTTATAAAACGACTTGAATTCCTGATAATCTTCACTTCTTTTTTTATCTGTATCAAGACTGTATCCCGGGTTTACACCCAGAACATACTTCACCGTTTTGTTTCTTGTATCCTGTTCTGTACTAACATTAAGTTTTGTTATTTTACTCAAAGGAATATTGAGTCCTGACTCGCAACTGAAAAGAGGGAACGTTTCACCAAGAACCGAAACATCCGGACCTTTTATTGTCTCCCCTTCAAGATAAACATCGGCAAACATCTTAGAAATAGGGTTATTTTCATCCTCCAATGAAATTGTGTTAATAATATATGGACTTAATTCGTACAGCTTGATATTAAGGTTAAAATAGCCATCTTTTTGTATATTAACCATCGCAGTGTTGGACACAACTTCATCAGTAGAAATCATTGCCGTACCATCTGCAGATGTGATCTGCGTAACGCCCCTGAAAGTTACTTTGGCTCCGCTTATCGGGTTACCCGTGATATCATCTGTAATGCGAAGCTGATAGTTGCTTAATTCTTTCGCCTCGTAGATTGATGAACTCAGGCTGAGCTTTATGGCAGGGCGAATACCGTAACCATAGTTATTAACCTTGCGGCCATCATTATAGACTTTGCCATAATAATTCACATAGCAAGCCCATCTGCCATTACTTCCGGGAGTCCGAATCCACCAATAGCTGTTATTCGTTCCGCCGTAAGTTGCCACTCCCCTGCTTTTTGAAAAATCTGTAACAGCAGCTTCGCGACTTTCGTCCTCGTTGTTGTCCGTCGAAAAACCTTTGGATGAATCCAAAACATCGGTAAGCGACGGAATAAAAACACTATCATAGGTGTCATCGCCACCTGCGGTACCAAAGTAAGGGTTATTATCATTTATAATATGAGTCTTATTTACTTTTTTCTTCTCTGAAAAGGAAAAGGCCAAATCATAAAATTCGTTGTTAAGCCAATTACGAAGAGTAGATTCTGCCCAGGTTACATAGGAGTAGCTTTCATTATAGCTTTGAGAGTCAAGAATTTTTTCTGCCATCAGATATATGCCGTCGCTGTCAACAGACAAAACCCGCCAGGTAATCGGTTCATAAAGATAGTAATCTGAACCGATTTGCATATAATCCTGACCCTCATAGTAAACCATACCTTTTGAGTCACACTCTTGTTGAGCAAGATTTTCAAGAAGAGCTGAGTTTGAAACACGAGTCTGCGGATACATACCAAACGTAACAACATCTCCTGATTTGTATTCTGCAGCTTCAGCTTTCAAGCCAGAACCAAATCCCACAAAACCACTAAGCGGTGCGGCAGTAAGCACCATAACAACAACCATAAGCGATGCTAATATTTTCTTTATCCTTTTCATCCGGATTCCTCCTAACGAAATATCTCTGTTTTATGCGAAAAAATAACCATATATTTTGATTGTATCACTTCCGGCATATAAATGCAATTGTTCTCTTCATCAAAAAACTTTTAACAAATTTTTTCAGTTGTATTTTCGCTCATATCGAAAACAATAACTAATGCAAGCGCAAAAAGTTTTTCAAAAGGAGTGAAAAGTAATGTCAAGCAACAAGAACGTAGTTCCCGAGGCAAAGGACGCTCTCAACCGTTTCAAGATGGAGGCTGCTGCTGAAGTAGGCGTTAACCTCAAGCAGGGTTACAACGGTGACCTCACATCAAAGCAGGCAGGCTCTGTCGGCGGTCAGATGGTTAAGAAGATGATCGAGTCTTACGAAAAGAATATGAAATAACTTTTCAGTATAAGAAAAACTGCTGTTGGAATCCAACAGCAGTTTTGTTTTACCATGTAAATGAAATCGTAAGTCCGTCTACCTCGTAGTCAAGAACGTTCTGCTTCTGTTCGAAAGCTTCTTCTGCAGCCTTGAGCATTTCCTCATCTCTCATCTCGATTGTAGCGACGAGTGTGAGTGACTCAGGCAGGTATGCAGTATCGCTGATCGCAAAGCCTGTTACCCACCAATGGAGCATCGGATCACGTTTAAAGATAAGATCGTCACCATGATAAACAGCGATAGACATAACGAGCATATCCTCATCTGCACCGCAGTCATAGAATGAGCCTTCCTTTTCTTCAGGACGGGTATAAATGCCGAGTTCGCCACCGTTTGCGATAGCATAACGTCCCTTCCACATCTGGAACATCCAGTCCTTACCGTCGTAATTGAACTTTATTCTCTGCGTAGTATAGTGGAAGAAGAACGGTGTGAGATAGCAGAAAATATCATAGAAGATATTGAATCCCATATTTCTCTGCCATACGTCGATGCCTGTATAAACATAGTTCTGATTTAAATCAAGATAATAGCCCATAAGTGCCGGTTCACCGTTTTTATCCATAAGCATATTATTTACCGAATCATAGATAATGCCTGTGTAAACAGATTCTGTTCTTCCGTCACGGTACGTTACCACGAAACCGAGTTCCTCACAACCGGGACGTTCGGGATACTGCTTTGTAGTAAGGTGAACTTCATCGATAATGCCGAGCCAGAGTTCAACCATTCTCAGAACAGCACCTGAAAATATATCGCCTTTTGCATAGCTGGCACGTGATGCATTCAGAAGGTATTCCTGTGTCGCAGGAATATCGAGCTGAAGAGAAGATGTCACAAGCTCAGCAAGCTGATTTGACTGAGGAAGATTCTTATAAATCTTACTGAAATCTACACCTGTCTGTTCAAATAATGTTTCAACCACGCCACCGATAGTTCCGTTTACCGTTATGACGATTACTTCATCAGAAAATATCGGCAAACCCGTTGCCTGATACATAAGCTTGTTGATAGTAAACATCGACTCAATAATATTACCTATATCGGGCATCGCATATCCGTTTTCCCATATGTCGATGATATCAATACGCCTGCTCTGTCTTTCCTGCTGAACTACAGCTCCTGCAGGAGCAGCTGCAACAGTAAAAACTGTAATAATGGTTAATAGAAACGCTAAAACTCTTTTTTTCATTTTTCCGCCTCCCATTGTTAGTCTCTCTATTATATTCCAATTCATCGAAATAGTCAACTTAATTCTAAATCAAACTTTTCGCAAAATCCGACTATCTATGCATTGAAAAATACTGATTGTGATGATATACTTTAAAAGATATATAAAAGGAGTTTTTTCTATGTTCCATTTTTTTGTTTCACCTGATAATATTACCGAAAAAGATATTACCGTAACCGGTGGCGACGTTAATCATATCAAAAATGTTTTACGTATGAAAATCGGTGAAAAGTTTATCGCAAACGACGGTAACGGAGGAAGCTACTGCTGTACCATAAGAGAGATGTATGATGACAGAATCGTTGCCGTAATCGAGGAAGGTCAGCTTATGAGCAACGAGCTTCCCGTAAATCTTGTACTTTTTCAGGGTCTTCCGAAAGCTGACAAAATGGAGCTTATCATACAAAAAGGCGTTGAGCTCGGTGTCAGCGAAATCTATCCCGTTGAGATGAGCCGTTGCGTAGTAAAGCTTGACGATAAAAAGAAAAAAAGTAAAACCGCACGCTGGCAGTCAATCAGCGAAAGTGCAGCAAAGCAATCGGGTCGTACGGTTATCCCTGAGATTCATGAGCCTGTTCCCTACACTGAGGCTTTGAAGATTGCTGAAAGCTTTGACCTGCTTCTCGTTCCTTACGAGTGTGCCGACAGTATGGCTGCGCTGAAAGAAAAAATCGCTCAGGTAACTCCCGGTATGACTATCGGAATTTTTATCGGTCCTGAAGGCGGCTATGAAGAAAAAGAAATCGAAAAAGCGAAGGCTTCGGGCGGAGAAATCGTTTCTCTCGGCAAACGTATCCTACGTACCGAAACAGCAAGTATTGCCGCACTCGCAATCTGTATGTTTAACATTGAAGCAAATCTTCTGTAAAGGTGAAAAATATGTTACCTGCTGAATTCACATCACGAATGAAAGACCTGCTCGGTGAAGATTACGACAGATTCATCGCATCTTTTGATGAGTCACCCGTTCGTTCTTTCAGAGTGAATACAAAGAAAATATCCGAAAAAGATTTCCTCGCAATCAACCCTTTCGGCGGCGAAAAAATCAGATATGCTGACGGTGCATACTATTTTGACTATGACGGAATCGGCAACCATCCTTATCATCATGCGGGAATGATTTACATTCAGGATCCTGCTGCGATGAGTGCCGTTGCAAGTGTTGATATCGAACCTGACTGGAAGGTACTCGACCTCTGTGCTTCTCCGGGCGGAAAATCCACTCAGGCAGCATCAAAACTCGAAAACGGACTCCTTGTTTCCAACGAAATCATTCCGTCACGCTGTAAAATTCTTACCGGCAACATTGAGCGTATGGGAATCAGAAACGCAATCACAACCTGCTCAGACGTAAAAAGACTTTCAGATCTTTTTGGAGAAGAGTTTGATCTCGTCATCGTTGATGCTCCCTGCTCAGGAGAAGGAATGTTCCGAAAAGATGAAACTGCAATCAACGAATGGAGCCCTGTGAACGTAAAAATCTGTGCGGACAGGCAGGATGAAATTCTCAGCTATGCGAAAGATTTTGTCTGCGAGGGTGGTTACCTTCTTTATTCAACCTGCACTTACTCACCTGAAGAGAATGAGATGTGTGTCGACAGATTCCTTTACGAAAACAAAAACTTTGAGCTTGTCGATGTCAACGAATGTGTTAAAAAGGTTACTGCTGACGGAGTTTCCTTTGACGGATGCAGAACAGAAAACATTTCGTTCTGCCGTCGGTTTTATCCGCACGTTTCAAAAGGCGAAGGCCAGTTTGTCGCTTTGCTCAAAAAGACGGATTCAAACTACATAAAAATAAAAAGAGAAAATGCCCTTGAAAAACTTTCAAAGGCAGAGGAAAAAATTGTTTTTGATTTTCTTGATTCGACCCTCATCAATTACGATAAAAACTGTGTAAAGAAATACAAGGACAGCATAGTTTATTTCGAACCTGATTTCACCGTTCCCAAGGGAGTTGCTTTCTCCTGCGGAGTTACGATCGGTACCGTTCAGAAAAATTACATCCAGCCTCATCATCAGTTCTTTATGACAATGGGTAAAGATTTCAGAAGGCAGATCGAACTGACATACGATGAAGCTGAAAGCTACCTCAAAGGCAACACTATCCCCTGCCAATGCGAAAACGGCTGGGCAACGGTGCTTATTAACGGCTGCACTCTCGGTGGAGTAAAGGTCGTTAACGGTACGGCAAAGAACCATTATCCGAAAGGGTTAAGGAAAAACTGAATTTATTTTTAAACAGACAACGGAGACACCTTGCGGTATCTCCGTTTTTGCTTTATATATTTTTAGCGATCATATCGTTTACGACTTCACGTATTCTGAGCATCGACTCCGTGCCTCTGGGATAAAATCTGAATTTGATATCACCGAAGGTTTTATCAAACTTTTTAAGGATTTTTTCTTTTCCTACGAGAGATTCGAGAAGCTGCATCGCTCTCATATCCTGTAACGATTCAAAGATAACCTCACCACGTACGGACATAATCGCTCCGTTATCATAAGGATAAACCAAGAAAGAATCGCCTGACGGGAATGCGCAGTCTGCATCCGTAACTTCATAAGGACTGATATGTCTTAATGATTTTGCAGAATTGTAGAAATTGAATCCCCACTGGAGGAAGCCCTTTATTTCGTGGATATAAAGCTGAGTGCCGAGTATTCTCGTTGCTGAAAGAGGCATTCCGAAAAATCTGTTACTCAGATCTTCACCCTGACCGCAACAATAATATGTCCAGCGGTTTTCAAAGCCTTTTTCGATAAATTCTTCGATGCTTGATGTCGCAGGAATCGGTTGTTCTATGAAGCCTTTTTCAAAAAATTCGTAATCTGAAAGTGCATCAATGATTGTAAAATCCTTAAGAAGGTCTGAGATTACATTCTTCGCCTTTGAATAGGTGCCGATCTGTTCTTCACTCGGCTCATCCGAAACATGGAAAAATGTTACATCTTTAATTCCAAGCTCTTCAATAACACTGATAAGTTCAGGAATGAAAGTGTGCAGAAACTCTGAATATTCCTCACCTGCAGCCTCGGTTTCCCAGCCGAAAATGCGCTTGTATTCTCCGTCTGCCTCAGCCATAATCTTCGGTGCAGCAATCGCACCCCACTGTGAGAAAAGGTGTGAAATTTCAAAATACTTGATACCGACTTTTTTTGCAAGTTCAACCCAACGGCGGAATTTATCAAAATTGAACGAGTATATACCGTTCTCCTTTTTCACATCGACAAGCTGTACCGTCGTTCGCTCACCACCGATTTCCGTATCAAGCGGAGGAGTGAAAACAGGAGTAAGAATCATATTATTACCGCATCGCACGAAAGCTTTCATAAAACTCTCGACGAGCGACCAATGTTCTTCCGAGAAAACAGGAACTTTAAAATAGTCTGCGATACAATCTGCGTGGAACCACTCCGTATTGATAAGTGTCTGCTCAGGAAGAACAGCATCAATAACAGTCAGGGTGAGCTTATTTGATGAAAGTTCCTCTTCATCCTTGTAAATTTTCACTCTGATGTCATATTTTCCTGCGTCAACGTCACAGGGAAGTTCAACTGTTATCCACAGAGCAAACCAGTTGCAGGGTTTTATAAAGTGACTGTCCTCAACAGGAAAAAGAACATCCGGGAAAAGACCGGGTTCTGTTCTCTCTGCAAAGAGTGTTTTGTCAGGATAGCAAGGAAGCTCCGACGGAACATTACCGACCGCACGTATACTTATATATTTTTCAAGCTCGGATTCAATTTTAACCGTCGAAGTAAATCTTTCGTCCGACTTATATGCTATCTGATAAGAAAAGCGTTCTCCCCTGAGTGCTTTTGCTTTTTTTATTTCAAAGAATTCACCTTTACCGTCAAGGTAAACCTTACTTAATGAAGAAATCTGTCTGACCTGAAAATCCATAAAATACACCCCCGATGTGTTTTTTTCATTCTAACACATCAAGGGAAATTTGTAAACTTTATTTACGTTTATTTACAGCAACAACTCCGCCTATCGCAGAAAACAGAACATTCAGAAAAATAAAAATCCATCCTGTCACCGCAAGACCGTTTTTTGAAATCAGCATAGAAACGGCTGTCAGTACTATGCACGTCGGCAATGCGCTCAAAGCACCGAAGATAAGACCCTTTTCTCTGACAGGCCTTACCGCTGTAAATCCTCCGATAAATCCTGAAAGTGCCGCCAGAGCGAACACAACATACTTAAAGGCAGATGTGTCTACATCCTTTTTCCACAGTACAAAAGCTGCCGCCAGAGCGAGTACAAAAAACACACCGATACCCACCGCTGAGCCTATCGCTGTTTTCAAAATATAATTCTTTAAAGTTTGGTTGTGGGATTTAGCTTTTGTTCTTTTCTTTTTGTGCATAAAAAATCCCTCCTCATTGAACACTATGAGAAGGGATTTTGTATTATTACTGATTTCTTTTTATTTTTGCAGTAGTAGTCTTTGCAAACTCTTTTTCCATTATCTCGATGTCTTTGATTGCCTTGTATGCCACAACCTGAGCATTGACATTACGTACTGCTTTTTTAACCGCTTTCTGAATTTCTTCAGGGGTAACATTCACGTTACCCGTTTCTGCAGAAATCGCACTCACGTCCGGGAAAATCCTTGCTTTTACCACCGTATCTTCCTTGTCACCCTCTGAGCCTACGACCATACACTCCTTGACAACCTTTTCCTTAAGAAGAAGTGCTTCAAGCTCTTCGGGATAAATATTTTTACCGTTTCGTGTGACAATAACATTTTTACTTCTTCCGCAGATGTAATAGTATCCGTCATCGTCAACCCTTGCAAGGTCACCTGTGTGGAACCAACCGTCATAGTCAAAAACAGCATTTGTTGCTTCTTCGTTTTTATAGTATCCGAGCATTATCATCGGGCCTTTGACACAAAGCTCACCGATGCCATTCTCGTCACAGTTCACGAGTTTCGCCTCAACGTTCGGAATCGGTCTGCCGATCGAAGCATGTTTACCCTGCTTATCGCTGTTGCAGATTACAATGGGTGAACACTCCGTAAGACCGTAACCCTGGAAAGTTCTGATGCCGTACTTATTCATATCCTCAAGAATCTTCGGATCGATACCTGCCGCACCTGAGATGATAAGACGGATATTGCCACCGAATGCATCCTTGATTTTCTTGAAGAAAAGGTCGCTTGTGTCGATACCGACTTTCTTTGCCGCCTTGTAGATCTTACTTGCGATGCCTATTTTAGCCTTTGCACCCTTTTCCTTATCAAGTGCTTTCTGTATGCGTGAGTAAAACTTCTCAATTATAAGCGGAACAACAATGAGAATATCAGGCTTATATTCCTCAAGATTTTTGGTAATATATCTTACTCCCTCGCAGAAGCAGATTGTAACACCGCCGTAAACACAGCAGAGGAATGTAACCGTACATTCATAAGTATGGTGAATGGGCAGAACGGACATAATCCTCTCGCCCTTATTGATTTTAACGACGCCCATAATAGACATAATGTCCGAGCATATGTTACGTGCGCTGAGCATTACAGCTTTTGACATGCCCGTCGTACCTGACGTAAAGAGAAGGACCGTAAGCTTGTTGCCGTCCGGCTGAAGATTTATATACTCTTCATCTCCGTCTGCGATGAGCTGAGCACCTTTTTTCACAAGTGCATCAAGAGAAAGAATATCACCATCATCCTCAGGTAAATCCATACAGATGTAAATCATATCCTCAGGAAGCTCATCACGGTGATCAAGAATCTTCTTGCCGAATTTCTTATCAAAAATGATAGCCTTTGACTCCGAAACTTCAAGAATGCTCTTGATATCAGCAAACGGAATCTCTTTATCTGTCGGCACGACTACACCTGTACCGCACACAACAGCCATATAGCTCAGACACCATTTGTAACTGCTCGCACCTGCGACAGCAATCCTGCAGTCTTTGAGTCCGAGCGACAGCAAAGCCGTACCAAGCGAAAACACATCGTCATGGTACTGATCGTAGCTGATATCTTCTATCTGTCCTACAGCATTTTTCACCTTGAAAGCAGGACTGCTGCCGTAGATAGCCATACTCTGTGTAAGAAGTTCACGGAACGTATGGAATTCCCTGACATCATATAACGGACGGGTCATAATTTTACCACTCTTTATATATCAAAATCTCTCAAAAGCTTTTCAACAACCGCAAGCTTGACACATATGCAAAGAATCTCAACCGCCTTCTCAAGCTCGTCGACATCCGGGAATGACGGTGCGATTCTGATATTGCTGTCATATGGGTCGATACCGTACGGATAAGTTGCACCGACTGTTGTAAGTGTAAGACCGGCCTCTTTACAGAGCTCGCCGACACGCATTGCACAGCCATTCATAACATAAAGGCTGACAAAATAGCCACCGTTGGGATTTTTCCAATGTGCGATTCCTGTGCCATCGAAAGCTTTTGCCAGACCGTTTGTAACAGTTTCAAACTTAGGTCTGAGGATCTCAGCATGCTTTTTCATATGTGCCTTGATACCGTCAAGATTTTTGAAGAATCTGACATGTCTCATCTGATTCATTTTATCGTGCGATATAGTCTGTACGGTCATTCTGCTGAGAATTGCGTCAATATTATTTTCCGATGCAGCGATAGCAGAAACACCTGCACCTGCAAAGCTGATTTTTGAAGTTGAGCAAACTTCAATAAACATATCTTCGCTGCCATATTCCTTAGCTACATCAAAGATATTGAGAAGCTCATCGGGGGTATCATTGATATCGTGAACGAGATACGCGTTATCCCAGATAACTCTGAAATCGTTTGCTGCAGGTTTAAGTGCTGCAAAACGTCTTACAACCTCGTCTGAGTAAGTGATTCCGTCAGGATTTGAATACTTCGGTACGCAGAAGATACCTTTTACACTACTATCCTTTACCAATTCTTCGATTGCATCCATATCAGGACCGTCATCATGCATTCTGATAGCAATCAGATCAATTCCGAAATGCTCAAGAATTGCAAAATGTCTGTCATAACCGGGTGCGGGACAGAGGAATTTAATCCTGCCCTGCTTCATCCAGGGTTCACCGCCACTACCCATAACCATGCACTGTGAGATGTAGTCGTACATAATCGTAAGGCTTGCAGTACCGTACATAACAACGTTCTTCGGCTCAACCTGCATGAGCTCAGCAAAAAGCTCTCTTGCCTCAGGGATACCGAGGAGAAGACCGTAGTTTCTTGTGTCAAAGCCATCTTGTGTCTTAAAGTCGCTTGTCGATACAAAAACATCAAGAAGTCCGTTGCTAAGGTCGAGCTGTGCCTTGTTCGGCTTACCTCGTGACATATCGAGACTTAAGCCAAGTTTCTTAAATTCTTTATATTTCTTTTCGAGCTCACATTTAAGTGAAATAAGTTCGTCTTTTGATAAATCTTTATAAAGTGCCATTTTGCCTCCAAATTTAAAGGGCACTTCCGTGCCCTTCTATTATGTATAATTATGCTTCTACAACTTCTTTTTTATCCATATGCTTTGCAATGAAAGCCTTTATCTTTGCTTCATACTGATCCTTTGCATTGTAATAGCTGAAAGCGTGAACTGTGTTCGGAACCCACATGCAGTCCTTCTCAACGGGACATGCATCATAAAGTTTCTGACCGTGTTCAAACGGGACAACCTGATCCTGATCACCGTGGATAAAGAGGATCGGATTTTTAGCCTTATTCATATTCTTAAGAGGATTGCTCTCCTCAAAGAAGTAGCCTGCCTTCATTTTGCTGAATAAGCTTCCGACTTTTACGATCGGCATAAATTTAAAACCAATCATATCCTTAAGCTTAAGATTCATAATCTCTGATGCGCTGGTAAATCCGCAGTCCTCAATGATGATCTTGACCTGATCAGGCGGTGACATCTCGTTACAGTTCATAACGGTAGCCGCACCCATTGAAATACCGTGAAGAATGATTTCGATGTCGCTGCCGAAACGGTTTATAAGATAGTCAATCCACAAAAGGATATTTTTTGCATCAGGTGCACCGAAGCCGATGTAGTCACCCTCACTTCTGCCGTGACCGGTAAGGTCGGGAAGCAGATAATTATAACCGAGGTCATTGTGGTAAAACGGTGCCATATGGCTGAATTCGTCAGGTCCGTTACACTTATAGCCGTGAACACAGATTACGAAACGGTTTGTTTCCTTTTCAGCAGGAAGGAACCACGCTCTCATATTGTCGCCGTTTACTGCTTTGATTGAAAGATCTTCGGGCTCACATTTATAGAAATTGCGGTTATTTCTTTCTCTGATTTCTGCTCGTTTGATATATACTTCACGTGTTTCGGGTTCCGGTTCTTTGAGAGGGTCCGGACGCTTGATCGCATAATTACAAGCGAGGTTACCTGCAATCGCTGCGGCTGCAGTCACGCCGAGAGCCACTGCTGCTACTGCCTTTTTCTTACTCATAACATTATCCCTCCAAAATTAATTCTTTTCACCAAGGAGCTTTGCAAGTTCATCCATAAATGTGTTTATATCCTTAAACTGGCGGTAAACCGAAGCGAAGCGTACATACGCAACTTCGTCAGTATCCTTAAGCTTATCCATTGCCAGCTCGCCTATACGTGTAGCAGTAACCTCACGGTCGAGTGAATTCTGAAGAGTAAGCTCGATTTCATCCACGATCTTTTCGATCGTATCGATTGAAACGGGACGCTTTTCACAAGCTCTCAAAAGACCGTTGAATAACTTCGCACGGTCAAAAGACTCTCTTGACTTATCCTTTTTGACAACAATGATCGGTACACTTTCAATTACCTCATACGTTGTGAATCTCTTCGCACAGCTCGTACACTCTCTGCGACGGCGGATACGTTCACCTTCATCTGTGGGACGGGAGTCGATAACCTTGCTCTCTGAAAAACCGCAAAACGGGCACTTCATATCAGTCACTTCCTTACACTTAGCGCATAATAGCACATTATTTAGGGTATTATATCATACATTAATATGTAATTTCAATATGTTTATGCGAGATTTTCATGCTGACCGATAAAAATGAGCAGTGTTCATTGACACCGCTCATCTAAGATTTTCTCTTACCTTATGAAGAAGCTCAACCTGATCTTCATCAAAATCAAAATTTCTGTCAATATGGATATCCAACGTGACAACTGCACCTGCATTATTGCAACGTCTGATATAGTCAGTCATATAATCAGCATCATACTTGACACCCTTACTGCACCATGCCAGACCCGGTCTTTCAGGGTCAGGAGATACACCGAGAGGTGCAAGAATATGTGCCTGCGCACCGTCAAAAAATCTTCTGTCAGGAACATAGACAAAATCCTCATACTCACCCGCTGTAAAATCTTCAGACGGATGCTGCTTAACAAGTACATCATTAAGACCGTTATTCATAGAAACTATTGCATCAGGATTTCCTTTTTTAACGGCATCAACAAACATCTGAAGGTGCTCATCCGTAAAACCGATCCATCTGTAACAGCCGTCAATCCACCAACCTTTGACCAAGTCACCGTAGCGCACAGCATATTCTTCCAGAACACTCGCCCATTTCCTGACGTATTTTGTTTTTATGGCATTTTTGCGGTGCTTTGTAAGACCGAATCTTCTGCCGATTTTCCATTCCTTGAACGGGCCGTCTCCCGTAAAATACAGATACAAATCAATGTTATATTTTTTAAGTTCCTCTGCTAGTTCAGGTATTATATCGCGTGTGGCACAAGCTTCCCCCGGATTTGTTTTTGCGATGGAATCATATGTCTCGTTCGGCATAAGCATATATCTGCCTCTTTGCATTACCGTGATGAAATAATATCCCGCACCTGTTCGGCTGATGTTCTCTGCAAGCTTTTTCATATCCGCTTTTTCAATCAGCTCGCACCACTCTTTGCCGTGACCGCCTTTAAGTCCAAAGAATGTTGCACCCAAATAATGATTAAACACACCGAATTTCGAGTTATATAATCTATCTTTTCCGTCCATCAGACAGGGGTCGTTTCTGTGTATCTCCATCTTTGCTACCTCTTTTTCCATTTTCGCTCAGGTTTATATCCGAGCATTTTAATTCTGAAAATCCGCAAGGCAATAACAACGATAATCAAGAGAGTTACAATAAAAATATCTTTAAATTTTCCGGATTTGTAAATTGCTTTTAGACCGACAGTCTTCTGGACACCTTCAATATCAATTATCATTGATGTTCTTGGTGCATAGGTAACTCTGTATGTAACACCTTCCTGCAATGCATAATTAAGTCCATCTTCCGGGTATGAACTGAGATGTTCCTCTTTAAAAACATAATTTTTGGGAGCAAACCACTCTCGCCTTGAGTAACTGTTTACAAACTCCAGATCGGCTACAACGTAGTCTTGTTTTATCAAATCAACAGAACAGTAAGCGGTGTAACAGATAAAACATACCGCCACCAAAGCTATAAGAACTGACGCAATCTTTTTTCTTTTCAACTTCTTTTCTTTGATAAATTTAGACGAGTTCTTGATTTTTGAAAACCTGACAGACAACGCTACATCTATCAACGCTATTATCGCGAACAGCATCCACAACAACAAACGTACAACCTGATTCATCAACTATTACCTCAATATTCCTGTCTGTTTCTTTTTTTATAAGAGATTTTCCAAATAGCTTTTCGCTGTTCTTAATTCTTCAACCTCACCGTAATTGTGGCGGTAAAGTTCAATGATTGCTGTTTTGTCATATCCTGCACCTTGAAGTGCAGAAAAAAGTTTTTCAAAATCATATTCTCCCACTCCGGGAGCAAGACAATCCTTACCGGGCAAACCGTCGCTTATATGTACCTGATAAATCCTGTCACCGAGCAGATTTATGAAATCGAATGCACTTTCACTGCAACGTCTGCACTGTTTTACGTCAAGAACCATACGGAATTCATCTCCGATCAAATCCGCCAGAGCTTTCATAAACTTCGGATTTCCGCAATGGTGATTATGGACATTTTCGTGAGCAATATGAATACCCTCACGTAGTGCTGCCTCGTGCAGAGATCTGTAGCTTTCAGCATACTCTTCAGGTGTAGTTTCAAGATATACCCTTCCACCGTGAAGAACCACCATTTCTGCGCCAAGCTCATTTGCCGCCTCAAAGTAGCTTTTGTAAAACTCAATTCCGTCATTCAGTCTTCGCTCATAGCCTCCGAAAAACAGCACCGCCTCATACGCAGAGGTGAAGGGATGGATCGAACGGACATTGATCCCGTAATGATCTTTTATGCTTTTAATCTCATCAAGAAGAGGTTTTTTCAGTTCAGAATAAGAGTTAAAGAAAATTTCAGCTGTCTTTGCACCAAGCTCACCGACAGTTTTCAAAGACTCTTCTGTCTGCAAGGGATAAAGACACGAGGACGAAATGCCGATCTGCATACAATCACCTGCTTTTATCAATTATAGATATGATACCACTATTTTGATTAGTAGTAAAGAACGGAAATCGAGCATAAATATTATGAAATTGTTAAATTTTAGAAAAGGGGTTGATTTTTTCAGTAAATGTGGCTAAAATAGATTTAGCACTCAACGCAAGAGAGTGCCAAAACTAATTTTTAACATTTTTTCATAGGAGGAATTTTTATGAATATCAGACCACTTGCAGACCGTGTTGTGGTTAAGATGACAGAGCTTGAGGAGACAACCCAGAGCGGTATCATCCTCGCTGCAGCTTCAAAGGAGAAGCCGCAGGTTGCAGAAGTTCTTGCAGTAGGCCCCGGCGGTATCGTTGACGGTAAGGAAGTTGAAATGTACGTCAAGGTTGGCGACAAAGTAATCACAAGCAAATACGCAGGCACAGAAGTTAAGCTCAACAAAGAAGAGTACATCATCGTACGACAGAGCGACATTCTTGCTGTTGTTGAATAAGGGAGGCTTTTATTATGGCAAAACAGATCATTTACGGTGAGGAAGCTCGTAAGGCTTTACAGAACGGTATCGACAAGCTCGCTAACACAGTTAAAATCACACTCGGACCCAAGGGCAGAAACGTAGTTCTCGATAAGAAGTACGGTGCTCCCCTCATCACAAACGACGGCGTTACAATCGCTAAGGAGATTGAGCTTGAGGACGCATTTGAGAATATGGGCGCACAGCTTGTAAAAGAGGTTGCAACAAAGACAAACGA
>JAZRNG010000214.1:0-4330 GCA_045648065.1 Acutalibacteraceae bacterium
ATAATTGGTGAAATACCTTTAAGCATAACTTCTTCTCCTTCGGGTGACGATAATAATCAGAACCGTGTTTTTTATCGGATGATTTCCGTCACTTCTTTGTTAAAATACTCGCAAATCCGAAAGGATTTGCTGTGTTTTTGCCTTGAATTGCCAAAAATCCTCCAGATAAAAAATCTTCGACCCGAAAGCTGAGGATTTTCAGATGATTTTTGGTTGTTGTGGGTGCCGACAGGCTGACGCCTTTCAAATCCGAAACGCCGAAAAGCGCTGAAAAGACTTGCTTTCGGGCAGGTTCGGATTATTACCGTCACCCTAATATTATTCATATTAGTGTAACATATTACGCAAAAAATAGCAAGAAAAAAGGGACTAAAATAGTCCCTTTTTTTGATATTTACTGTTCTGTATTTTCGTTATATTTGTACTTTTAACGGGTAAAGTTTTTAATATCCCGCGTTTGCTATACTTCCTTTTAACGGAACCTGAGCGATAACTACCGGATATTCATTAAGAAAATAAGGGAATAATGTCAACTGAAGCAGACCGACCCTTTCAGGATGTTCGAGGTCAGCAACTACCCATGAAGCATATACAAGGTAATCTCCTCTATCAGTTTCAATTTTAATTTTAAGTTGGCGATCGCTTACTGAACCATGGGTGCTACTGTCATAACCATAAAGTCCACCCTTTTTAATATTGCCTTCAATTGAATTGATAAGATTTTGAAGATTTTCTTTTGTGACTTCACCCGTACTCATTGCGACATCACAATACATATCTATCAGAGCATCAATATCATTGTTTTGTATTGCCTCAACAATTTGATTTGCGGCTGCCTTTTCTCCCGGGAAAGATAATTGCTGTTGCATAATCAATAAATTTCCCGAGTTCGGAAAAAGCATCAGAAGAAATACAATAATTGCAGAAATGATTTTTGTCATCTTAATGATCCTCCTTATTTATCGTACTTTGACTCTCTTTCACGGATAAGCATTTTTGTAGGCGTACCTTCAAGTCCGAATACCTCACGGATTCTGTTGTCAAGATAACGCTGATAGCTGTAATGGAAAAGGTCCTTTTTGTTTACGAAGCAGACAAATGTCGGTGGACGCGTTGACGCCTGAGTCATATAGTAAATTTTAAGACGTCTGCCCTTGTCTGTCGGCGGCTGAACTCTTGCTGTTGCTTCTGCAAGGATATCGTTGAGCTTACCTGTTGAAATTCGCATCGAGTTCTGCTCATCAACGTACTTGATAAGCTCGAAAAGTCTGTCGAGTCGCTGACCTGTTTTGGCGGAAATAAATATAATCGGAGCGTAAGACATAAACGAGAAATCGTTCATAAGCTTTTTACGGTATGAATCCATTGTCTTTCCGTCTTTTTCAACAGCATCCCACTTGTTGACAGCGATAATACAAGCTTTGCCGAGGTCGTGTGCAATACCTGCAACCTTTGAATCCTGCTCTGTAAAGCCTTCCTGTGCATCAATCATAATTACACAGACCGTCGCACGTTCAACAGCCATTCTCGCACGTATAACGCTGTACTTTTCAATAGCTTCGTCGATTTTGCTCTTACGTCTGATACCTGCAGTATCAATGAAAACAAAGCTGCCGTGCTGATTTTCGATTATAGTATCTGTCGCATCACGTGTTGTACCTGCGATATTCGAAACGATAACCCTTTCCTCACCTGCGATAGCATTGATGAGTGAAGATTTACCAACGTTAGGCTTACCGATAACAGCAACTTTGATTTTATCATCGTCATCATTCTTTTCTTCCTCTTCAGGGAAGTATTTCACAACCTCATCAAGAAGGTCGCCCGTGCCGTGTCCGTGAACAGCCGACACCTGAATGGGATCACCAAGGCAGAGATTGTAAAATTCGTAGAATTCAAGCGGAGGCTCACCAACCTTGTCGCATTTATTGACACAAAGCACAACAGGCTTACCGCTACGCTGAAGCATAGCCGCAACCTCTTCATCCGTTGCAACAACACCTGTTGTCATATCCGTTACCATAACGATAACATCTGCGCTGTCGATAGCAAGCTGAGCCTGACGACGCATCTGAGAAAGAATGATATCATCCGAGTGTGGTTCAATACCACCTGTATCAACAAGTAAAAAATTATGATTGAGCCATTCGCAGTCACCGTAGATTCTGTCACGTGTCACACCTGGTGTGTCGTCAACGATTGAAAGACGCTGACCGCAAAGCTTATTAAAAAGTGTTGATTTGCCGACGTTAGGTCTGCCGACAACCGCAACGATAGGTCTTGCCATATCACACTTCCTCCTGTCCTGTAATTCTGCTTAACAATTCATATCCGTCATTGCTGACGGGAGTAACTTTTATCTTTAATCTTTCTGAGAGCTCTTCGATGCTTATATCGTCAAGGAAAAGGTCACCCTCTCTCCTGAGCGAAACCGAAGGGATCAGCAATTCGTCATACAAATCCATACCCTCAAGTGCATCTGCGATATCATTACCGCAGAGAAGTCCTGCCACGGTAATCCTTTCGCCGAAGAGTCTGTTTTCTATTTTAACCACATTGATGTGGAGATTTTTAACTTTTGACTGTGCTTTATCGGTAATATACTTTATAAGTCCGTATGCAGCAACACCTGTTGCCATCGTTATTTTACGCTCATTGGGTAAGGAATAGTCTTCAGGCAGGTCGTTTATTGCTTCGTCAAACTCTTTTCTGAGCAAAGACCACATTCCTACACCGTTTTCATACTGTGGGAAATCACCGTATCTTTCGCAATCGGGAAGTTCAAGACCTGCATTGAGGTAAAATTCATCTGCCGCAAAAGCGATATTCGTATTATTATAACACAAAAATGAAGAATTGTAACTATCTATCCGAAAAATTACATCTGAAGATTGTTCTTTTGTAAAAGGATTCAAGTTTGTAAGTCCGTCTCTGTGGCATGTAAGACCGACAGGGACAGCCGCAATACTCTGGACCGCAGGATAAAGCTTACCTAACTCTTCAAGAGAATAAGTCAGTTCATCACCATCGTTGTATCCCGGACACAAAACAAGCTGAGTGTTAAGCTTAATTCCTGCATCTGCAAGACGCTTGATATATTCAAGCACCTTGCCTGCACGGTTATTGCCCATCATCTTCACACGAAGGTCAGGATTCATCGTATGAACAGAGATATTTACGGGACTTATGTGCATTTCAATAATCCTGTCGATGTCCTTATCTCCAAGATTCGTGAGAGTGATATAGTTTCCGAAAAGGAAGGAAAGACGAGCATCATCATCCTTGAAATAAAGGCTTTCGCGCATACCCTTCGGCATCTGGTCAATGAAGCAGAAAATGCAGTTATTTGCACAGCGACGCTGCTTGTCCATAAGATATGTTTCAAACTCAAATCCCGGCTCACCGTTACAGTTTTTTACTACAAATCGCTTCTCTTTTCCGTTCGGTTTTTCGATCACGATATCAAGAACATCCTCATCGACATAGAACTGATAGTCAAGCACATCACGGATTTCATGGCCGTTTATGGATATAAGCTTACTGCCCGCTTTGACAAAATGCCTTGAAGCAGGTGAATGTGGTTTTATTGAATGTATTTTTACAGACATAGCGTTGCTCCCAACTCAGTACAATCTGACTGTGATAAGCCTCCCTTGCCTAAAGGGAGAGGGACCGCGTCAGCGGTGGAGGGATTCTTTTACACACATATCAATGTATTCACAAACCCCATAAAAATTTTCATTGATTTCGTTGTTAGGTATGCGGATAACAGTAAGATTTCTTTTTTCTATTCTTTCTGTTCGGATTTTATCTTTTGTTATACCGACTTCATCGTAATGTTGCGAACCGTCAAGTTCGATTATAATTCTTGCCTGATGGCAGTAAAAATCTACAATATAATTGTCAATTACCTTTTGACGAAGAAATCGGACAGAATAAGTTCTCAAAAAATCATACCAGAGACGTCTTTCTTCTTTGGTCATATTTTTTCTTAAGGTTTTCGCCTTTTGTGTTAATGCAGGGTTGTGTTTTCTGTCCACTTTATCCCTCCGTCTTTTGCTTCGCAAAATCCACCTCCCTTTAGGCAAGGGAGGCATTGGATTGTGCAATTACTTGATAAATTTGTTATCGTTATTTGATTGCTTTAAGCGTAAATGTCGCTCCCCAGTTTTTCAAAACTTCAACACTTGAAAAACCCGCTTCGAACAAAGCTTCTTTTTCATGTTCGACGGTAAGCGGTGTATCATAATGATAAAATTCATCATCTGTTATACCTTGCTCTTTTTTGAGTTCAAGAAGATTCAATCGAAGCATTTTTTCTTCCTCTTCT
>JAZRNG010000215.1:0-6252 GCA_045648065.1 Acutalibacteraceae bacterium
ACTTATGCCTGCCGATTCAAAAGCAAGTCTTGTCTACCTCTTCGCTATATGTCCGGCTATATTCTGCTATCTTGCAGTCATCCCGATGTTCTTCTACAAGCTTTCAGGTAAAAAGCATAAGCAAATTACCGATGAGCTCAACGAGAGAAGACAGAAAAATCTCGACGAGATAAACAGGATCGAAGAAGAAAAAGCATCAGCAGAAGCTTGACACTAAATAAAGTACAACCTCCCTTTGGTTCAATCCAACGGGAGGTTTTTACTGTCTTTTCTGAAAATGCAAAAAGGAACAGCTGTCGATGACAGGTGTTACTTCGTCCGGTATAATAATTACAAATTAAACAAAAAAGAGGGCGGTTTTTCAGCCGCCCAACATATTCATAATAACACACGAAACCCTTCTATGTCAACGGTTTCAGGGGTTTTTTACAACATTTCTGTGTTTTGCATAATTTGAAGGTTTCAAGTTTATTGAACATTGCGAATTGAAATAAGGTTGAATCTGTGTTATATTATAGACATAGAAAGGAACAGGTGATACCAATGAACAGGTAACAACCAGAAGCTCAGTTCCTATAAAACAAGTTGAGGATTAACTTCAAACCCAAGTGGTCATAACAATGAAAAAGTGGTATAAGAGTTTAAGTTGATCAAAACGAAATTTAGAAAGATTGAGCTGAAAGCTTTGATAAATCAGAATAAACTTCAAATGCCAATGGCAACTTGCTTCAGGCAACAGCCGTAAAAACATTTAAGACGTCATTTTGAATTATTAAAGCGACTTTCAAAGCTAAGAAAGAGAGGTATATAAAAAGATGTTAGATATTAAGAGTGAACAGAAATAACCCTTGACCGGCTCAAATGTGTAAAGAAACATTCGGTCAAGGGTTATTTCAATTTTATACATATTTTTATATTTACGATGCGTCCTCAGGGGCGTTTTTATTTTTGTCCGTACAACGATTTATCACTTTTTTCGCTTTTGAACTATTGAATATATCAACCGTTAGTGGTATAATTTTTCCATATGTTTTGAGGAGGGATAGACTATGGCAAAAAAGATTATCGTTGCAGGTCTCGGTCACGGTGGTATCGCTGCTGCGGCTCTTCTTGCAGAGGCAGGATACAACGTCACTGTCTATGAAGCAAAGGAAGAAGGTACTCTCGGCTACGACTGGACAGACATCTTTGACCCTAAAGCTTTTAAGATAGCTAAAATCGATATGCCTGACAAGGATAAATATGAATACAAAGAAGATATAACTTTCGTCGCTCCTGACGGTGTGATCAAGCTCGTTCAGCACGTTCCGCACAACAAGCTTGAGATTAAAATGGAGCGAAAAGATCTCTACGACCATCTCATAAAAAACGCTTTGGATAAAGGTGTAAAAATAGTTTACAACTGCGAAGTTCAGAAGCCGATTATGTTAGGAAACCGTGTGGCAGGTATCCGCACTTCTAAAGGTGACTTCTTCGCTGATCTCATTATAGATTCATGCGGTATGGACTCCCCTATCCGCCGTAAACTTCCTTCATCACTTATGATTCAGAGAAACGTTACACGTAGACAGAAGATCACAATTTACCGTGCTTTTTATAACAAAGCAATCGACGAAAAGCCTGTGGACAAATTCAAAATTCTCATCCGCCCCGAAGGAGTAGAGGGTATCTCGTGGGTTGCATCGGAAGAAGATTACACAGACCTGCTTATCGGCAGATTTGAAGATTTTTCTCAGGAAGAGGTCGAACGCTCTGCCGAGTATCTCAGAGCTGATAATCCGCTACTCGGCACAGAAGTCCTCCGTGGAGGTCAGTTTGCGGAAATTCCCGTGCGTCGTCCCCTCTCAATTATGGTTGCCGACGGATATGCTGCAATCGGTGACTGTGCTTTTATGACAGTGCCTCTTATAGGCTCAGGTATTGCAAATTCACTCAAAGCAGCACGAATTCTCGCTGAAACAGTTATCAACGACAAGACTCAGGGATTCGGAGTTGAAGCTATGTGGAGATATCAGGTGCTTTTCTTCAAACACCTCGGTACAGGTCTTGCTCCGCTTGAATGTCTCAAAAATCTTATGTTCAAGTTCACTCTGGATGATCTTAACCATTGCTTCGGATCGGGAATTCTGAATGATTACAATGTCACTCTGACTGCCGACTTCGGTAGTTTCTATGATCAGATTGACTTTACCGATGTCAGCGATCTCCTTCTTAAAGCGAAGCAGGCATGTTCAGACAAAGAGCTTCTTAAAAAGATGGTAAGTGCCGGTAATAAAATTTCTCTTGTAACAGCTACCTGTCTCGCAATTCCGAGAAGATGGGACAGAAAGCTTGTCGAAATCTGGGCAAACAGTTACGACAGATTGTTCAATTAACCAAAAATCCGAAAGGAGGATTCAGCTTTGAGAGCTGTAGATTTCAAGGCAAAGGCTCACATTTTCAGAAACACCGCATTTATGCTTAAATGCAGTTTCAAAACTGCACCTATCGCCACTATTCTCATTTATCTTGCATATATCAGCGAAAACGTTTACTATTCCGTCGTTTTTAACGTTATGTTTCTTGAAACAGCTCTGGCAATCATTGAAGGTAACGGCACATTCCGTGAATTTGTTATCAAGATAGGTCTTATCATTCTCGGCAAACTCGCTGTTGACCTTTTCGGTTATGTTGTCTTCCACCCTGTCCGTGAAAAATATGAAATCAAGTTTGAGGGTTACCTTAACAAAATGATTTTTGAGAAAGCGCAGCAGGTTGAACTTGCCTGCTACGAAAACCCCGATTTTTTTGATAACTACAACAGAGCGACATGGGTTATTGAAAAGGGTGCTTACAAGCGTATTATTGAAGGTTCAGCATGGACGGTAGGTTCAATCGTCAGCATCATATCGTTGGCAATTTATCTTTATAATATCGACCCGATTCTTCTTATCATTATCATTTGTCCGATAATCGTTATGTATTTCCAGTTTAAACGAAACGGTGTCGAATTTCAGAAAGAAAAGGAAATGACTCCATTCGAGCGTCAGAAGGATTACACCAAAAGAACAGTCCTTCTCAAAGACTTCGCAAAGGAAATCAAAACAACAGATATTTTCACGGTTATCAAGCGTCGTTTCAACGAAGCTATTCACGACAATATCAGAACCATTTCCAAATATGGCAAAAAAATTGCCGTTCTTGAAATGTTTACTGACTTTTTCGGAGAAGTTGTCCCAATTGCAGGCGGCTTCGGCTACGGATGTTTCCGTCTTCTCTATCGTGGCGACCTGATGATTTCCGAATTTTCAGTTCTTGTTTCTGCTATCACAAACTGCAGAAACAAGCTCAATCAGCTTGCACGTTACTTTACAATGCAGCAGAAACAGTGTCTTTGGGTGCAGAATCTTCGCGAGTTTCTCGCTTATGACACAAAAATCAAAGGTGGTACACTCATTCCCGAAGAATTTGAAAGTCTTGAATTCAGAAACGTTTCTTTCTGCTACAGCGGCAACAAAAGAAACACTCTCACAAACGTTTCTTTTAAAATCAACAAGGGCGAAAGCATCGCCGTCGTAGGACATAACGGTGCAGGCAAAACAACTCTTTCAAAGCTGATAATGCGTCTTTATGACGTTGACGAGGGCGAAATCCTTTATAACGGAATCAACATCAAAGAATACGACCTTCTTAAGTACCGTGAAAGATTCGCAAGCGTTTTCCAGGATTACAGAATTTTTGCAATGACGGTTGCAGAAAACGTGCTTGTTGAAGAAGTTGATGAAACCAACATTTCTGTCGCACAGAAGGCACTTCGACAGAGTGGTGTTTACGATAAAATCCTTTCTCTTGAAGAAAAAGAAAACTCTATACTTACCCGTGAATTTGACGAGGAAGGTGTTCTTCTCTCAGGTGGCGAAAGCCAGAAGGTTACAATTGCAAGAATGTTTGCGAAAAATTTTGACCTTGCGATTCTTGATGAGCCTTCTTCTGCTCTCGACCCCGTGGCAGAAAGCAAAATGTATGACAGCCTTATGGAAGGTACTAAAGACAAAACTGTTATCTACATCTCTCACCGACTTTCAAGTGCAACAAGAAGTGACAACATCCTTGTTTTCGCACACGGTGAACTGATTGAAACCGGAAAGCACGAAGAGCTTATGGATCTCGACGGTGAATATTGCAAAATGTTCACATTGCAGGCATCAGGCTACAGAGAGGAGGATGACGACGATGAAAACTAAAACCAAGGAAAAGGCACACAGCATAAGAAACTACCTTTTTATGCTCGGCTTTGTTATCAAAAACGCTCCTTTACTTCTTATCTCTCTTCTCTTTTTTGACTTACTTTCCAATCTTCCATGGCTTCTTTCAAACGTCATTCTTCTTAAATACATCATTGACGTTGTTGAATCAGGCGTTGCACTTTACAGAATCATTGTTGCGTGTGCTGCCTTTGCTGTTGTTGTTATAATCGGTAATCTCGGAAATACTTTGTTTTATGAAATCTACCGACCAAAAATGGCAGAAAAACTTCATTTCAAGTTATACTCCATGATTTATGAAAAAGCTGCTGCAATGGATTTTGAAGCGTACGATAACCCCGAATTCTATAATGATTTCGTTCTTGCTATGAACACAATGAGCACCCGTGTGGATGATATTATGTCAGACACTCAGGACTTTTTCACTCATATGGTTTCCATTGTTTCCATCACGACGGTTATCGTCACCATCGACCCTGTCTGCCTTATTTTCATAGCTTTGTGCGTGGGCATAATGGTACCCGTCGGCAGACTTATTGCAAATGTAAACGTCGAAAAGAAAAAGGTAATGACTCCCCTTGACAGAAAAAACCTTTATTTCTCGCGAGTCTTTTATCTCCAGGATTATGCAAAGGAATTGCGACTTAATCCTGCAGGTGAGATGATTGAAAGACGTTATCAGAAAAATATTTTTGACCGTATATTCACAATTTCACCTTTCCTTAAAAAGCAGTGGATTCTCTACTTCAGTCAGGAAAGTCTGCCGATGACCCTGCTCATCTGTCTCGGTGTTACCATTTATATGGGTTACAAGGCGATCGTTACAAAAGAGATCGGACTCGGTGACTTTGCCGCAACATTCAACGGCGTAAGCTCCGTAAGTGCGAGTGTTTTTGCGATGACAAGCTGGTTCGCTCTGGGTGTAAGGGAAAACGGACTTTATGTTGAAAAATACAAAAAGTTTATGGCTGCTGAAAAGAAAATCAAAGACGGAAACATTGTTAAAAAGTTTGACAAGCCTGTTTCAATCAAGCTTGAAAACGTTTCCTTCACCTACCCCGGCTGCGAAAAGCCTACGCTCAAAAACATCAACCTTGAGATAAAACCTTATCAGAAAATTGCCCTCGTAGGATATAACGGTGCAGGTAAGACGACACTTACTAATCTCATTCTCCGCCTTTATGATGTCACCGAGGGTAAGATCACAGTCGATGGCCAAAACATCAAAGACTGGACTCTTCGTTCATACCACGATAACTATGCTGCTGTTTTCCAGGATTTCTCACTTTTCGGTGCGACCCTTGGAGAAAATGTAGCTATGAATGACACGCCTGACAAAGACAGAGTACTCGAAGCGCTTAAAGAAAGCAGCTTTTCGAAGCAGCTTGACAATGGTGTGGATTCCATCCTCCTGCGTGAATTTGACGACGAAGGAGTATCCCTTTCAGGCGGCGAAGCTCAGAAGGTTGCTGTTGCACGAGCATTCTACAAAGACTGCCCATTTGCAATTCTCGACGAGCCGAGTGCAAACCTCGACCCCGTTTCTGAATATTCTCTTAACGAAGCTTTATCACGTGCAGCGAAGGACAAGACGGTTATTTTCATCTCACACCGTCTTTCAACCACTGTTATGGCAGACGTTATCTATATGCTTGAAAACGGTGAAATAGTTGAAAGTGGCTCTCACGAAGAGCTTATGGCTAAAAACGGAAAGTATGCATATATGTTCAATCTTCAGGCAGAAAAATACAAAGACGAACAACAATAAAAAAAGCTGTTACACTCAACTGAGCGTAACAGCTTTTTTAAAATTTATACAAGATCAAATGACCAATCGTAGTCTGTGTACCATACACCTGCTGAGAAACTTCTTGCACGGATTTCAACCTTGTCCTCATAAACTTCGAATGTGAAGCCTGTGCCGTTTGCAATTCGTCCTCTGAGAGTCATATACATATACTGCGGAAGATTGATTGAGTGGAATGAGCCGTCAGACTCAACGCTTGTG
>JAZRNG010000216.1:0-3839 GCA_045648065.1 Acutalibacteraceae bacterium
CTTGTTCAGATGGTTGAAATCGTACTTAAAAAGTACATACCTTCTCTTTACAATTCACTCGGTATTTACCTTCCGCTTATCACAACAAACTGTGCAGTTCTCGGCGTTGTTACACTCAACATCGACAACGGTTACAACTTCGTTGAGTCACTTATCTGTGCTATCGGTGGCGGTGTAGGTTTCCTCGTTGCAATGGTTATGTTTGCAGGCGTCCGTTCAAGACTTGAATCCTGCGACATCCCGAAGTTCCTTAAAGGACTTCCGATCACACTCGTTGCAGCTTCACTCGTATCACTTTCTTTCCTCGGCTTTGCAGGAGTCGTTGAAAACATCTTTGCATAAGGGAGGACAGAAATATGAATTCAATTTTACTGGCTGTTCTTATAGTTTCTGTCATCGGTCTTATAGCAGGTCTCGGTCTTGCCGTAGCTTCAATCGTTATGGCTGTTCCCGTCGACGAAAAGGCTGAAGCTATCCGTGAATGTCTCCCCGGTGCAAACTGTGGTGCTTGCGGCTTCTCCGGTTGTGACGGCTATGCAGCTGCTCTTTCAAAGGGTATTACAAAAAACACTGCGCTCTGTGCACCGGGTGGTAATGACGTTTCAGCACAGATTGCCGAGATTGCAGGTCTCGCTGCAGGCAATGTTGCTCCGTCAGCCGCTGTTGTTACCTGTCAGGGCTTCTGTGAAAAGGCTAAGACAAAGATGGTTTACAACGGTGTTGAGTCCTGCCAGATGGCAAAACAGCTTTTCGGTGGTCCGAAAGAGTGTATATACGGTTGTATCGGTCTTGGCGACTGTGCCAGAGCCTGTCCTTATGAAGCAATCAACATCTGCGACGGTGTCGCACGTGTCAATCCGGCGATGTGTAAAGCTTGTAAGATGTGTCTTAAGACGTGTCCTAACGGTATCATCAAAATGATGCCTCTCCACGAGGCGAAGGCAGTCGTTCTTTGCGCCAATAAGGATAAGGGTAACATAACCCGAAAAGAGTGCGAACTCGGCTGTATCGGCTGCATGAAGTGTGTCAAGGCGTGTGAATTCGATGCTGTCAAAGTTGAGAATTTCTGTGCTAAGGTCGACTTCAGCAAATGTACAGGCTGCGGCAAATGCACCGAAGTTTGCCCTGTTAAGTGCATTAACCTCATCACACTTGAAAGCTGAATTAAGTAAAAAGACGACGTTTAAAAGCGTCGTCTTTTTGTTGCATCAGTCAGAGATGTATGCTATATTAAAAGTGTGGAAGGTAGTGATTTTATGAAATCCGTAGCTATGAAAAAGAGACTGATTTTTCTTGCTGTTTTCGTTTTCTTGTTTGTTGTAGAAGTGCTGATTGCACTTTATTTCCACGACGACTTCATCCGTCCTTTTGTAGGAGATATGATTGTAACCGTCCTTGTGTGGAGTTTTGCACGAGTGATCTTTCCTGATAAATTCAGGCTTATGAGCGTATATGTTATGATCTTCGCTACTCTTATAGAGGTCGGTCAATACTTTAACTATGTTGAACTTTTAGGTGTTCAGGACAATCCCCTGCTCGTCACGGTTATGGGTACATCCTTCGCCTGGGCAGATATAGCGTGTTATGCTGTAGGTTGTACTGTTACAGCTGTAATTGATTTTCTTTTATTTAGAAAAAAGGCATAAAATAATCCCACTTCGTTTTGAAGTGGGATTTGCTTATCATAATACGATGTCTTTGATTTCTTCGCAATTCTTCACAACGTAATTCGCACCTGCTACTATCATTTCATCGACACTTCCGAATCCGAAGGTTACAGCCATACTCGGCACATCTGCATCCGTTGCACCGAGGATATCATACTTTGTGTCGCCTACCATAAGTGGCTTTTCACAACCGAAAGGCTTGAGTGAATTGAATGCTTTCTCAATAATTTCTTTTTTACCTGAATCAAGCTTGTCCGCTTCTGCACCCATTATCACATCAAAGTACTTTTCAAGGTCACAGGTTTTTGCGATGTGATCCATAAACACCTGCGGTTTTGAAGTTGCTATTCCAGTTCTTATTCCGTTTTCACGCAGAGTCAGGAGCAGGTCTTCCATGCCGTCATAGAGTTTGAATTTATAATAACCGCTTACAGAGTATTTTGCTCTGTAATGAATAATCATCATCTCAATCTGTTCGTCACTTGCATCTGGAAAGTGATTTCTGAAACCCTCATTGAGCGGAGGTCCGATAAACGTTTTCATATCCTCCGGACTCGGCTGAGGCATTCCTTCCATTTTGATTCCGTAGCGTATACCTTCATAAATTCCTTCGCTGGTATCAGCAACAGTACCGTCAAAATCAAATAAAACACAGTCAAATTTCGCCAAAATAATCACTCCTATCAACAAAAAGTATTGTATCACAAATATTTATGATTTACAATCCTGTTTAAATATGTTAGAATAGTCTGCAGTGACAAATCGGAGGTATCATTTATGGAAAATACAGAAAAGAAAGCAAGAGTCCTCAGCGCAATACAGCCTACAAGCGTGCCTACACTCGGCAACTATCTCGGTGCTCTCAAAAACTGGGCATCAATGAGTGCTGACAACGACTGTCTTTACGCTGTCGCTGACCTTCACGCAATCACAGTACGTCAGGATCCCGCTAAGCTTCGCAAACAGACACTTGAGATGTACGCTTTGCTTCTTGCTATCGGACTTGATCCTGAAGAGAGCGTCGTATTTGTACAGTCACATGTCCCTCAGCACGCAGAGCTCGCATGGATTCTTAACTGCTACACACAGTTCGGAGAAGCCGCAAGAATGACACAGTTCAAGGATAAATCTGCAAAACACGCTGACAACATAAACGTTGGTCTTTTCTCATATCCGACTCTTATGGCAGCTGACATTCTTCTCTATCAGGCTGACTACGTGCCAATCGGTGCAGACCAGAAACAGCACCTCGAACTCGCAAGAGACATCGCGGAGCGTTTCAATGGTATTTACTCACCGACTTTCACTATCCCGAACCCATACATCGGTAAGGCAGGAGCACGAGTTATGTCTCTTCAGGATCCGACAAAGAAGATGTCAAAGTCTGACCCGAATCCGAAGGCATCCGTTTCTCTCCTCGATACTGCTGACGACATACGCAAAAAGTTCAAGTCTGCAGTCACAGACTCAGAAGCAAAGGTAAGATACGCTGACGGTAAGGACGGCATCAATAATCTTATGTCGATTTACTCCTGCTGCACAGGTCTTGATTATGATGCAATAGAAAAGGAATTTGACGGCAAGGGTTACGGCGATTTCAAACTCGCCGTCGCTGAGAGCGTTATCGAAAACATCAAGCCCGTACAGGATAAATACTACGAGCTGATGAGCGACAAGGCATACATCGAAAAATGTGCCGCTGAAGGTGCAATGAAGGCATCTTACATCGCTAATAAGACTCTTTCAAAGGTTATGAGAAAAGTCGGCTTCTGGCAGATTAAGAAATAATCTTGATTAACAGTTTAATATTGTCATTAACACTTGCAGAGATCAATAATCTTTGCAAGTGTTTTTATTTTAGTCAATGGGTTTTAATTAATTCAGATGATTATGGATAAGCAGATTGATTACAGTCAGATTTGAAAATTAATTATAATAGTAATATTGTAAAAAAGTAAATTCTCAACTACTATTTTTTAGTTATGCTAATCATATTTTCATAAAAGCAAAAAAGAAACCGTAGCAATTAAGCTACGGTTTAAATTCTATATAGGTTACGCACCTTCAAAACTGAACAAAGACATGTTTTAGTAAATGTGAGTCTAGCTTTTCGCTTTGTTTCCTACACTTGAACCAATTAACTATGGTCAAGCCCTCGACCTATTAGTACTG
>JAZRNG010000217.1:0-7673 GCA_045648065.1 Acutalibacteraceae bacterium
TCGACTCGGTACATTTCCTTCACCTTCTCGGTTTTATCCAATGGCTTGTCCCTGATTTGCGGCATCAGGCAAGAAGGAAACCTTTTTTGTACCTCACGGCGACGGGCTCGTACAGGATTTTCACCTGTTTCCCCGCAAGACGTGGAGAATTATAGCATAGAAAATAAACGTTGTCAATTCACGTAAGCTGACAAGAAAAGACCTCTCTTAAGTGAGAGGTCTTTTAACGTTTATTTTTCTTTCTTGACTTTTTCTTTCTTTTCCTTGACTTTCTTTTCTTTCACAGGAGGATTTTTAATAGCTAACTTTGCTTCTGCGGGGAGTGTTACATAGTAAGCAACTGTCCAGAGAAGTATACCTATGAAGAGAAGTGCCATAGTTATGACTGCATTGCCGAGCTGGAAGATATCGATATCGATGCTACCTGACAGCAAGAATGACATTATTCCCGCCACGCTGTCCGCTGCTTCGAAAGTACTGTCAGAGAGTATCTTACCTATATCAACGCCACCCGTAACAAACGGAGTTGTAAAGTTCTGGAAAAATGACATCGACAAGAAACAAGCGAGAGCACCACCTGCGCTAAGACCCATAACAGTCTTGTGAGCCTGAGAGAAGAGTGCACAACCCATTATCACGATAGCGATCAGAAGTGCGATACCAAGCATCACAGCAGAAGCTACAAGCCAACCTTTTTCGTCAGAAACTGATTTTGGAAGGTTTTCTAAGTGGAAAAGCGGTTCAAGGAAGTCAAAGGTTCCGTTCTGAACGTGTTCGATGATATCGATGACACTGAGATTTTCTTCTATTCCCGTGTTACCCATAATACCGGAGAGCATTTCACCCGGTGTGATAACTATTCTTATTAGAATTCGTGTAATAGCTGCAGGGAATACCGCAACAGCCAACGCAAAAGTAACGATTCTGTTAAGGATTTTCATATAATTTCCTTCTTTTTTCTTTTATTTACTTGCCCCACGATGAGTTGAGAGCAACTGTACGGTTAAATACAAGCTTTTCTTCATTGCTGTCCTTATCAACGCAGAAGTAACCGTTACGCATAAACTGGAATGTATCTCCCGGCTTCACATTGCCGAATCCGCCTTCAAGAAGGCAGTCAATAACCTCAAGTGAATTCGGGTTAAGATCTTCCTCATAATCGTGTTCCTTGCCCGGTTCTTCAGCACTGAAAAGTCTGTCATAAAGACGAGCTTCGCACCTGATGCAGTCATTTGCATTTACCCAGTGAATTGTACCCTTTACCTTTCTTCCGTCAGGCGAATTACCGCCGCGGCTTTCTGGGTCATAAGTACAGTGAAGGCAGGTTACGTTACCGTCTTCATCCGTTTCGTAAGAATTGCACTTTACAAAATATGCACTCTTGAAACGCACTTCATTACCGGGGAAGAGACGGAAATACTTCTTGACAGGCTCTGCCATAAAGTCATCCTGCTCAACATAGAGTTCACGTGAGAATACAACCTTACGAGTGCCCATCTCAGGATGATCGGGATGAAGTTCAACTTCAAACTCCTCTGACTGTCCTTCCGGATAGTTGTCAATAATAACCTTAAGTGGTTTAAGTACAGCCATAGCTCTCGGAGCGTTAAGGTTAAGATTATCTCTTACACAAGCCTCTATAAGACCGTAATCAACAGTGCTGTCTGCCTTTGAAACACCGATTCTGTTTATGAAATCTCTCACAGCTGCTGCAGGATAACCACGGCGGCGCATACCACAAAGAGTAATCATACGCGGATCATCCCAACCTGCAACGATGCCCTTGTTAACCATTTCAAGGAGCTTTCTCTTACTTGTAACACAGTAGTTGATGTTAAGACGTGCAAACTCAATCTGGCGGGGAGGCTCGTCAAAACCGATCTGTTCAAGGAACCAGTTGTAAAGCGGACGGTGATTTTCAAATTCAAGTGAACAAAGAGAATATGTTACTCTCTCTCTTGCATCTGAAAGAGGATGTGCAAAATCGTACATCGGATAAACACACCATTTGTCACCTGTCTGGTGGTGTGAAACGTGTGAAATTCTGTAAATAACAGGGTCACGCATATTAAGGTTGGGTGACGCCATATCAATCTTTGCACGAAGCACCTTTTCACCGTTGCCGAATTCACCGTCAGTCATTCTCTTGAAGAGATCCATATTCTCCTCAATGGAACGGTTTCTGTACGGACTCTCTTTACCGGGCTCAGTAAGTGTACCTCTGTACTCTCTGATTTCTTCAGCGGTAAGATCATCAACATAAGCCTTGCCGTCCTGAATGAGCTTAAGTGCACACTCATAAACAAAATCGAAATAACCTGAAGCGTAGTAGATATTTTCCCACTTGAATCCAAGCCACTGAATATCTTCCTTGATAGCTTCGATGTATTCTACATCTTCTCTTGACGGGTTAGTGTCATCAAAACGAAGGTTGCAGATGCCGTTATACTTTTCTGCTGTGCTGAAGTCGATGCACAAAGCCTTTGCGTGGCCGATGTGAAGATATCCGTTCGGCTCAGGCGGGAAACGTGTCTGCACTCTGGTGTTGACTCCGTTTTCAAGATCTTCATCTATAAAATCGTGAATAAAATTGGAAACCTTGATTTCTTCTTCCATTTTATCTCCTCCTATTATTTATATTCATTAAGTGTGCTTTCAAGTCTTGCCTTGATTTCATCATTGCCGAGAAGAGCAATGATTGAATGAAGGTCAGGTGTGTTGCGACGTGATGTGATCGCAATACGGATAACCGTCGAAACATCACCTACGTGACCCTTGAAAGCTTCGGGATTTTTCTTATATTCTTTAACGTTCGGTGTAAAGCCGAGAGGCTCACAAAGATCCTTGATTTTATTGAACCATGTGTCCTTATCGTCATCAGCATCGAAAACATTAAGATATGCTTCGAGAATTGCAGCAGCATCTTCCTTTGAAATATTTTCGGGAAGAGTGTGGTCAGGAGCATAAATCGCATTATAGAAGAATGAAACATAATCTTTGATCTCATCCCACTTTGCGATATCCTTACGGGGCTTTGCTGTACCTCTGTCGATTGAGAGAATTCCCTTTGCAAAAGCTTCGTCTGCTGACATAAGGTCATAAAGCTCTTTATCATAAGCCTCTGCCCACTTGATTGCCTTTTCGTAAACTTCATCAGCTGTCATAACTGAAATAACGTTTTTGCTGACGTCGTTGAGCTTATTGAGGTCAAACAATGCACCGCTTGCACTCATCTTCTTAAGATTAAACGGGAATGCTGACTGCGGAGCATCCTTATTGACTTTTCTCCAATCCTCAAAGTTTGAGTTTGCGATTGTGAGAAGGTACTCAATAACGCTCTCTTTCGGATAACCGCTTTCTGTGTAGAAAGAAACTGAAGCTTCAGGATCCTTACGCTTTGAAAGCTTACGCTTACCACCGTTATCTTCCTTCATGATCGGAGAAATGTGAGCATACTTAGGTACTCTGTATCCGCAGGCTTTGAAAAGCTGGATATGAAGCGGAACGGATGAAATCCACTCGTCGCCGCGTACAACGTGAGTTGTTCTCATAAAGTGATCATCCACAGCGTGTGCGAAGTGGTATGTAGGGATACCGTCTGTTTTAAGAAGGACAACGTCCTGAATGTTTTCAGGCATTTCAATCTTGCCCTTGATAAGGTCATCAAACTTTATTCTGTTGTCTGCACTTCCGGGTGAGCGAAGACGGAGTGTATACGGCTTACCTGCCTCGATGTTTGCCTTCTGCTCCTCAAAGCTGAGGTCACGGCATTTTGCCCATTCACTGAAATAACCCTGAATCGGTGTTCCGACCTTCTCCTGCTCTGCACGGATTGAATTAAGCTCCTCCTCTGAGCAGAAGCAGGGATATGCAAGACCTTTGATTACAAGCGATTTTGCAATAGTCTGATAAATCTCTTTTCTGTGGCTCTGCTGATACGGACCATAGTTACCGCTTTCTTCATTAAAGCCCATAACACCTTCGTCAGGATTCATACCGAAATCCTTAAGACCCGTGATGATTGCAGAAACACCGTCTTCAATCTCACGCTTCTTGTCTGTGTCTTCGATACGAAGGAAGAAAACGCCATCATCCGTAGCACGTGTAGTGAGACGTGAAATCATCGAAGCGAAAAGACCGCCGAGGTGAAGGAAACCTGTCGGGCTTGGTGCAAAACGTGAAACCCTTGCACCTTCAGACAAACCTCTTTCGGGATATATTGTTTCGTAATCCTCAGGAGTTTTTGTTATCTCAGGAAACAATAACTCCGCAAGTTTTTCGTAATCTGTCATATTGAATGCTCCTTGCGATAAATATAAATATACATTTAATATTATCGCAGAAAACGCTTCAAGTATCAAGAGTTTATTGCGAATTTTTCAGCTTTTTTCAGTAAAAAAACACCCTTAAACCGAAGTTTAAGGGTGAATAAAATTTTTGCTTATTATTTTACCAACGGCATCTCCGTCATTCGGAGATTTGTGCAGCCGTATGGTATCATTTCAAGCTCGACAGCTTCTCCTGTCGGCACTCTTGATGATGGCACTTCTGAGCATATTCCGTCAACGATATTCCACTCAATCGGCACAAATTTTGTCTTGATTTTAAGCGGAGCTTCTTCGGGTGAAAACGGCACTTTTCCTACCTCACCGAAGCTTACTTCAAAGCTGTCAGATGCAAATGCATAGTTCCATGCTGTTGTGGGATAAATCTCATAGTCACAGTACGGGAATTTTCTTTCAACACCATCACGGACAAACTCTTTCTTTTCCCATCTTTCACCGATCGGGAGCGAAAAAGTAAGATTACCTCGTCTGACACAGTACATATCATTATCACGCTCACAAAGCTTTGTTTCGAAGTCGAAAGTCACATTAACTGTTACTTCATTTTCAATCTTTACGAGAATTCTATTGTAGCCCGACTTTGCATTTTCCGAATTGATTTTTGCATTTACTGCATCTTCGGGGATTCTGAGATAAAGTGCAATTTCACACGGCATTTCCGCCTTAATGCTAACCGAATACCCGTCCTCAAACGGATAGTTCGTCACGATTTCTGCGGTTATATTTCCATCTGTAAGCTTTGAGGGTGCGATAGCTGTCACAGCTATACCGTCCTCAGCTTTCATAAAAGTGCTCATCGCAAACTTAGGCCAACCCTGATTGAAGTTTGCTGTGCAGCAACCGTAATTCGGTTCAAGACCGAAAAGATGCGATTCTTCACTGTTGGTATCAAAGGGTTGTTTACCGTCAGGAAAACGTACACACTGCATCTGGTTTGACATCTGGTCGTACTGATGAGTCCACATATCGGGGCTGATCGTTGCAGGTAAAGCATTGAACGCAGCCTTTTCAAGGCGGTCTGCCCAGTAAGCGTCACCTGTTATTGACATAAGCCATTCATACGAATACATAGCCTCTGTAACTGAGCAGCATTCTGAACCGTGAATCGGACTTCTGCCACTCAGACACTCATCGCCTGAGAAATGCTCACAAGCCATACCGTGGTCACGAAGGAGAATTTCCATACTCTTTTTTGCAAAAGCGTTCGGATCTTCGCCCGTAAAACGTGAAAGGAGTGCAGAACTCTTTATCATCATAGCGATATTGACAACGTGATTCAGGAAGCTCCAGCATTCACGTCTTTCTGCATAACGCCAGTCAGCAAAAAGCTTTTCATAGTCTATACCCTGCACGTTGAGTTTCTGCACAAGGTCGAGCATCCAGTCTTCAGGCTGTCTTTCATAAAGCCACATAAGCGGAACAAGACACTCAAACCATCTCGCTGACGCCCAGTTAAAAATCACACAACCCTGCATATGACTGTCAAGGTTTTTCAATGCTTTATAAACCGCTTCCTCTATTCTTTCATCATTGGCACAGTCAGCATAAAGCACAAGCACCTTGCAGATGAGAAAGACTGCCCACATATCATATTCGTGACGTTTTTCTTTCGGACACGGAGCAATCCATCCGTCCTCCTGCTGACGGTCGAGAATAGCATCGATATATTTCTTCGCTCTCGCAATCAGATCATCGTCTTCAAGCTGATACGCAAGAGGGATAAACCCGTCGAGCCAATAAGGAACTCTTTCCCAACCCTCACAGTCACCACCTATCCACGAGCTGTCGCGGATATCGGGCCAGATTTTGTCCAGATTTCCCGAAAGACCGTTCGCCTGAATACGGAGTTGATTTTCAAGCCAACCCGTAGGTTTTAATTCCTTTGTTGTGTACTGTTTAAAAACACGGGGTTTTAACATAAATACCACCTCTTAGGTAATACCGAGTTTCTTTGCCATTTCTGCAGTCTGGAGTTCGAGCATCTTTGAAACGCCTTCCTCCTGCATCGTGATACCATAAAGAACGTCTGCTTCTTCCATAGTACCACGTCTGTGAGTGATGAGAATAAACTGGGTATTCTGTGTCATACGACGTACGTACTGTGCGTAGCGAGTAACGTTGACATCGTCAAGTGCAGCTTCAACCTCGTCGAAGATACAGAACGGTGACGGTGAAACTTTAAGGATAGAGAAGAGAAGTGCAATAGCTGCAAGTCCCTTTTCACCGCCCGAAAGAAGGTCGATGTTCTGAACGTTCTTGCCCGGCGGCTGAACCTTGATTTCAATATTACACTCAAGCACATCGTGCTGATTTTCAAGAATAAGTTCTGCCTTACCGCCTCCGAAAAGTTCCACGAAGGTCTCGCCGAAGTAGCTGTTGATACGTACAAACTGCTCTTTGAACTGCTCTGCCATTCTACCCGTGAGGTCACCTATGAGACGGTTAAGCTCCTCACGTGAACGCTCGATGTCATCAAGCTGTTCTTTCATAAATGCGTAACGTTCAGAAACTTCTGCATATTCCTCGATAGCACCGACATTTACGCTGCCGAGAGCACGGATCTTGCCCTTGATCTCCTGCAATGTGCGGTGAGCTTTCTGATAATCTTCAATCACAATGTTCATCGCTTCAGCTTCACTCTTTGTAAGCTGATATTCGTCGTAAAGCTTGTTGATGGCATCGTCAAGCTGTTTGAGCATTGTTTCTTTTCTCTCTTCAAGACGTGCAAGTTCACCGCTGATTTTTTCACGCTCTGAGTTCTTTTCACGCTCTTCAGCACGGAGTCTTGCACTTGCAGCATCACACTCTGTACGTTCCTTAATGAGTGCTTCTACGTCGCCCTTGGACTGTGCACCCATTGAACGAAGCTCTGCCGCCTTCTTTTCGAGTTCGATTATTTTATTTTCAATATCCTTGTTTGCATTTTCTATTACTGCGATTTCATCGTTGAGGTCATCGAGTTTACCCTCATGACTTGCCATACGGCGGTTAAGAAGATCCACAGCCTCACGACGAGCCTGAATATCCTTTTCATAAGCAAGAATATCAAGGTTTATCTTCGCCTCAATCTGGGCAAGGTTTTCTCTCTTTTCTTCAAGCTGCTCTCTGCCGTGTGTCACAACATCGAGGTCTGCCTGCAACGAACCGAGTTCCTTATTAAACACATCGATTTCCGCCTGAGCCTTTGCTTTGAGCTCCTCAAGATCGCTGATACGAAGATTAGCATTCTGCTTTTCACGGCGAAGCTCTTCAAGTGCGGCATTTGCCGTATCGAGCTTACCGTCGATGAGTGAAAACTCGCTTTCCTTACGTATCACATCTTCCTGA
>JAZRNG010000218.1:0-4148 GCA_045648065.1 Acutalibacteraceae bacterium
TCATTCCATTCAAGACCGTATGTATTGAACTCCTCGTAAGGGTTGTTTTTGAGAAGGAATTTTGTTGCGCCGTGCTTCTGATGTGCATCACCGTAACCGTCAAAGTGGAGGTTTGATGTTACCGCATTCTCCATAAAGTCTCCGTAGCAATCGCTTTCGAAAATATCGATTTCAGTTCCGTCTCTGCCGTCACCGTTTTCATCAAAAACACCGCTGTTCATAAGCCAGAATGCGCTCCAGATGTCTGAACCCTTCGGGAGAATACATCTGCACTCAAAATAGCCGAATTTCTGACTGAAGCCGTTTTCCGCATCACTGTCTGTGTCAACACCTGCCGAATACCAGCCTGCACCTTCACCGCCCATGCCTTCTTCAAGATACACAACAGGTATAACGAGATTGCCTTCTTTTGTCTGGGCAAGATACTGATTCCAGTAGCTGCCCTTTCGTGAAACAGTTGTGTTGCCGTACTGATAATGACCTGACCACACGCTTCGGTCAAGCTCACCCTCAAAATTATCCTCAAAAGTGAGTTCGAACTTATCAAGGTCGAGCTTTTCACCCATAGGATAGCAAGGAATATCAAGCGCCACACAAAGAGAGATTATAAGTGACATAATAAATGAAAATATTGACTTAAACATAAGTTTACCTCCTTATCTGATAACCTTGATTCTGTCGTCAAAGCGAGGTTTCATCTCAGGTTTTTCATCGGGATATCCGACAGCAATCGCAATGAGGAATTTGTACTCCTCAGGAATGTCCCATGCACGCTTCCACTTGTTACCCTGCTCATTACCGTCTGCAAAAAGAGCTCCTACACTTGCGATGATGCAAGTACCAAGACCGAGACCTTCTGCAGCAATACAGATATTTTCACACATAATTCCACCGTCCATATAGCTTTCACCCTCAGCGAAAAGCACGATAAATGTCGGTGCGTTATGATAGACGGGGTTTGTGTCCCAACGGGTGTATGCAGGGGTATCGTAGCCGACAAGCTCCTTGAAATCAACATTCATTTCCTTAAGCATTTCTGCATTCTGAACAAAACGTACGTGACACGGCTGACCGTTTCTTCCGCTGGGTGCACGAAGAGCCGCAGCCTTGAGAGCCTCAAGCTGCTCATCAGTAATCTGCTCGGGCTTGTATTCACGGATAGTCTGTCTTTTAAGAATTGTTTTCATTACTTCGTTCATTACACACACCTCATTTATTTTTAATCTTTTTGTTTCTCATAATTTTATTGACTATAATTCCTGTCGGTGCATAAACTGCAGCTGCAACTCCCGTTACTATCAGAAGTCCGTCGACAAGTGGTTTGCTGACATATTTACGAGCCAATGAAACTGCTGCAACAGTCGGCACGGCAACACCAAGAATCTTTGCTACAAACGGACCTGCCGCAGACGGATTACACGGTGCCCAATAAGTCAGAGAATTTTTCAACGGTGCTGTATACATTTTACCGCAACAGTCCTTGTAATTAAGCGAATAAGTCTTGTAATTCTTCACGTCATTTTCATCAAACTCAAAGACACGGAAGGCTCTGTACTTCGAGCCGTAGCTGTTGTAACCCATACCCGGACAGTAGCCGAGATCGATTCCGTCAACCGTACCTGCGAATGAATTATAATGGTCGTGACCGAAATACATCGCAAAAACATCGCCCTGAGCCTTCATAGCATCAAACTGCTTTGTGCCGAGTGTCATCGACGGAGTTTCTCCGTATGTATAATTATGAAAAAGCTTGTCCTCATCAAGAATCCAGTATTTTTTATCGCCCTTCACAAAGTCGCACTGTGCTCCCTTTGTACCCTTCGGTACGTCCTCGAAAAGCTCCATAATATTGCTTACGGGGATGTGCTGGAACACCATCGACGGAACAATTTCTCCACCGTTTTTTTCCTTTAATTGTTCACCTGTTTTTCTGTACCAGTCAAGCTGTGCATCATTGACACCCTCAAATCCGACTCCCTTTGTTTTTGAATGAGTATCCATAACAAAGAAATTAAGTGGAATGCTCTTGCCGTCAGTTGACCTTACAGGCACATTGAAAGTGCCGACATCGGGTCTGCCGTCATTTACGTCATCAAAACAGATGCAGTTTTCAAGCGAAGCATAAACCTTTGCCTGAAATTCATTCGAAACACCTGTTTCACGATCGTGATTGCCAAAGGTCAGAACATAAGGCACTTTGTGCTTTTCGATTACACTGAAAAGTCGGCGGATTGCAACAGCAACATTCTTCTCCGCCTTTTCACCCTTGCCCCAGAGTCCGACAACGTCAAGCTGGTCACCCGTTACGATAATCAAATCAGGCTTGACTTCTGCGATCGCATCATCAACAAAACGAAGCGTATCAACACTTGTATTTTTAGTATCCTGCAGATCTGAAATCTGCATAACCTTTAATTTACCGTTTTTAAATCTGATTTCGTCCTTAAGGCTCATTTATTATCACCTCAGAGAAATGATATCATAATTCTTCTTATAAAGCAACAAAAAACACCTTCCGAAAAGGAAAGTGTTTTTATTAAAGTCAATGCTTTTTTAAAAAATTATGCGACAGACTCTCCGAAGAATCCGTCGCACTACGTTTTATTCAGATTTACTCTGTTTTGTCTGGCCAGGAGCCAACCATGTCATCCTCTTTAAAGAGGAAAAAGAAATATCCGTTATCTTTATCTTCAGGGAAATTCTTAAGATCCTCTTCCGAAGCATGAAGAGTCAATACGGCAAGATCGTCATCGTCATTCGGTATTTCAACAGGAGCATAATACCCCATCTCGCTAAGCTTCTGCGCAATTTTCACCAGATTTTCCTTGCCCGTAATCATTTTGCCGTCCTCAAAAACACGGACAACAACTCTGTAAACAATTTTCTTGCCCGTATCCTCGTCTGTTTCTCCGTATGCATCAAACGCAGAGTGCAATGGAATTGAAAAAAACTTATCACCGTTCTTAGGTAAAGCATAGCAAGCTAAAGCAGATGAAACGCCACTCTCGTAAGACTCAATCATCTTTAATTTTTCTCCGTTGCAATTCCAATCTCCGTCAAGAGGAATGCAAAGACCGTTTATATATGGTGTATCCGTGACAGGTCCGTAATAATCCCTTTCTCCAACAACAACGGAATCAGCAATCGTCTGTTCTTCTTTGCCTTGGGCGTTTTCAGTATTATTTAAAGGTTTAGCTTCAGATCCCCCATTCTGCCATAATCCAAAACCTGCAAACAGCACAAGTGCCATACAAGCGAAGGAAACGGACAATTTAACTGTTTTTTTTCTTAATTCTCTTTTCTTTACAACATATTCATCTCTTCGACGAAAAACATTTTCAGCCATTTCATCATAACTCTTCATAGATAAAATCCTCCCTTTCAAGTTCTTCCTTCAGAGCCTTCCTCGCCCTCGAAACAAGCATCTCAATGTTATGTACTTTTTTATCCATAACCTTTGCGACCTCTTTATTGCTGAAATCTTCAAAATAAACTAACCAGATAACCTGCTTGTATTCAGGCTTCAATCTGCTCATCGCTCGGTGAAGAATGATTTTCCTTTCTTCTTTGAGAAAGGTTTTTTCGAAATCTTCCTCATCTGCCGAAAGATGTGTTTTTTCATCTTCTGAAAAACCTTTGATTTTGGAATATTTACGTAGATAATCAAGAGTCACATTCCGTCCGATTGCATAAAGCCATGTTTTAAAGCTTGATTTGCCCGAAAACTTCGGTTTTTTTGTAACGATTTTTACAAAGGTATCTTCCGTCAGCTCTTCAGCAGTATGTAAGTCACCGACAATGCCATTGATGTAAAACATCAATCCATCTTTATAGTCTTTGATTATCTCAACAACGCCGTCATCATCACCGTCAAGGAAACGGCGGTAGCTACTTGCACCGTTATCCATCAGATTTCCCCCTTTCCGAAAGGTTTACCCTTCATTTATTAGACCGCAAAAAGCAATTAAAACTCACAGTTATTATAATGAAAGTTCAATATCTCCGTCAAATTCGGGTTTGTCGGGTAGAATATTCAATTAATATCGTAGGGGCGACCATCGGTCGTCCGCAAAAATTCTGCTTAATTCAACGGACGCGCAATGCGCGCCCCTACGAACACATAGTCAATTTGTGCAAAATCTATCACC
>JAZRNG010000219.1:0-3714 GCA_045648065.1 Acutalibacteraceae bacterium
GCAAAATCCACCTCCCTTTAGGCAAGGGAGGCGGACGCACTATTTAAAACTGTGCAAAAATCACCCCGACAAACCCGAATTTGTCAAACCAAATAAAAACGGGAGTTGCAGTAAGCAACTCCCGTTGATTTTATTCTCTGTGCCACTTAACACCCTGAGCTGTATCTTCAAGGACAATACCCATAGCCTTGAGCTCATCACGGATTCTGTCAGCCTCTGCCCAGTTTTTGCTCTTTCTTGCCTCTGTACGCTGTGCGATAAGAGCTTCAACCTCGCTGTCAAGGTCTTCCTTCTTTCTGTCATAAACAAGACCGAGAACATCGCAAAGCTCGTCAAAGAGTTTTGCGGCAGCTTCGCAGTTGCCCTTGACAGGTGCGTCTGTGATAACGTTTGTATTGATGTCACGTACAAGCTCAAATACAGCTGAAATTGCATCTGCTGTGTTGAGATCATCACTGAGTGCTGCTACAAACTGTTCGCGACGCTTCTCAAGCATTGATGTGATTTCTTCGCTTACGTCACCGTCGACAGCATTTGAAAGTGCAAAATCAAGGTTGTCACGGCAGGTGTAAAGTCTTGTAAGTGAAGCCTTACACTGTTCGATAACATCTGTGCTGTAGTTGATAGGACTTCTGTAATGAGAAGAAATCATAAGATATCTGATAGGCTCGTATCCGTAAGCTTCAGCAACGTCACGTACTGTAAAGAAGTTGCCGAGTGATTTTGACATCTTTACATTGTCGACGTTAATGTAACCGTTATGCATCCAGTAGTTTGCAAAAGGAGTGCCGTTACAGCATTCGCTCTGTGCGATTTCGTTTTCGTGGTGCGGGAAGATAAGGTCCTGACCTCCGCAGTGGATGTCGATTGTGTTGCCGAGGTAACGTCTTACCATAGCTGAACACTCAATGTGCCAACCCGGTCTGCCGTGACCCCACGGTGATTCCCAGTAGGGTTCGCCGGGCTTTGCACTCTTCCAGAGAGCGAAGTCCATCGGCTCTTTCTTGACTTCACCGACCATAATTCTTGCACCAGCTTCGAGATCTTCAAGAGGCTGATGTGAAAGCTTACCGTATTCATCAAACTTCTTGGGGCTGAAATAAACGTCACCGTCAACAGCGTAAGCAAAACCTTTTTCGATAAGGTCAGAAACGATATTAATGATTTCGTCGATGTTTTCTGTTGCCTTCGGGTGAACTGTAGCCTCGCGGATGTTCATTCCTTTGACGTCTTTCCAGAATTCTTCGATGTATTTTTCGCTCACTTCTTTGTAGGTAAGGTTTTCTTCGTTTGCACGCTTGATGATTTTATCGTCGATGTCTGTGAAATTCTGAACGAAACGAACATCGTAACCGATGTATTCAAGGAAACGGCGAAGCACGTCAAAAACGCAGAGGGGTCTTGCATTACCGATGTGAATAAAGTTATAAACTGTCGGGCCGCAAGCGTAAATCTTTACCTTGCCCTCTTCGATTGTTTTAAGCTCTTCCTTCTGTCTTGTGAGTGTATTAAATACTTTCATTGGTCTGTTCCTCCATTTTCTTTTTTAGTTTGTCTATTTCAGCACGTAATTTGCACAGCTCCTGAGAAATTGGGTCTGGGATATGCACCTGGTCAAGATCCTGAATACGTTTTCCGTTACGTCGGACAACTCTCGCAGGTACACCGACTGCTGTAGAATTTTCAGGGATTTTATCAAGCACGACTGCACCTGCGGCAATGTTTGTATTGTCACCTACCGTTATAGGTCCGAGTACCTTTGAACCTGCACCGATAAGCACGTTGTTGCCGATCGTCGGGTGACGTTTGCCCGTGTCCTTACCCGTACCACCGAGGGTCACGCCCTGATAGATCGTAACATCGTCACCGATAATTGTCGTTTCACCGATGACGATTCCTGTTCCGTGGTCGATGAAAAATCTTCTGCCGATTTCAGCACCGGGGTGGATTTCAATACCCGTACGCTTTACGTTGCGCTGTGAAATCATTCTTGCGATAAAGAACATCTTACGTTTATAAAACCAATGTGCCTTTCTGTGGCTTCGCACGGCCTTGAATCCGGGATAAAGAAGCATAACTTCGATCGCTGAATGTGCGGCAGGGTCACGGTCAAGGACACAACGGATGTCTTCTCTCATTCTGTCAAACATATAATCAACTCACTTTCAAAAGCAGCCGAAGACAACGGAAAATAAAAAAGCCCCATCGCCCAAAGGCGACGGAGGCGGTATTCCGCGGTTCCACTCCGACTTATTACTTTTTAGCCCTTTAACGGTGGCTTCCGCACAGGGATACTCATTGCTTTTCCCCCTGCGTGCTGACGGGTGCATTTCACAAAAGACGGAACAAGAAGCTTTCACCGTAATGCTTCATTCTCTGCTGAACCGAACAAGAGTTACTTCTCCCGATAAACGCATTTAGTTAGTACAGTATACTATAATTATATCCAAAAATCAAGTGGTTGTTATTTCAAAAATGAAAGTATCCTGATCAATTCGGGTTTGTCGGGCAGAATATTAAATTAATATCGTAGGGGCGACCATCGGTCGTCCGCAAAAATTCTGCTTAATTCAACGGACGCGCAATGCGCGCCCCTACGAACACATAGTCAATTTGTGCAAAACCAAAGAACTCTACAACCCCGAAATTATCTGTGACGTGCAGCGTATTTCAGCATAGGATGTAATAGGCATATGCCGAGTAATGAAAAAGGAGCTGATGTGTTGAACAGTCAGCATTACACCCATCACGTTAAACCGATGGGGTATTATAAACCGAAATTCGCGGAAGATTGTGGTTGCAGAACATCTGCTTTGCCCGAAAATCCGCAGGTCGCAATGATGTATGTTCCTTTTCAGACAGACTTTACCACCTATGATGAAATGACTGCACTCAAATGCGGAACACTTTTTCCCGTTCTGAGTAAGCCTTTTCTCGGAAGTGGTAACCGATGACAAGAGGAATGCTTCTTCAGCGTCTTGATGCAGTGCAGTTTGCGATGTGGGAGTTACATCTTTATATGGATACACACCCCGATGACCTTGCGGCACTCTCTCTTTACAAAAAGTATGAGGAAATGAATGAAAAGCTTGTATGTGAATATGAGGAAAATTTTGGCCCTTTGTACGGAAATTCCGACCCGGGCGTATCGTGGCTAAAAAATCCGTGGCCGTGGGATCTTGGAGGTAGTTGCTGATGTTTGTCTATGAGAAGAAATTACAGTATCCTGTGAAAATCGCAAATCCCAACCCTAAGTATGCTCAGATCATTATCTCGCAGTACGGCGGACCTGATGGTGAGCTTGGTGCTTCACTTCGTTACCTCAGTCAGCGTTACTCAATGCCTTTCCCTGAACTCAAGGGGTTACTGACCGACGTCGGTGTAGAAGAGCTGGGTCACTTGGAAATGATAGGCGCAATCGTTTATCAGCTGACAAGAAATCTCACACCCGAAGAAATCAAGCGAAGCGGATTTGACACATACTTTGTTGACCACACAACGGGTGTTTATCCGACAGCGGCAAGCGGTTTCCCGTGGACAGCGGCAAGTATGCAGTCAAAGGGCGATCTTATCACAGACCTTTCTGAAAATATGGCGGCAGAGCAGAAGGCTCGTACAACATACGATAATATTCTCCGCCTTGTTGACGACCCTGATGTACGTGAACCGATCAAATTCCTTCGTGAAAGAGAAATTGTTCACTTCCAGCGTTTC
>JAZRNG010000220.1:0-13135 GCA_045648065.1 Acutalibacteraceae bacterium
GCAGCCGTTATACCTGCAGCACCTGAGCTCAGTGGTCCCGTAATGATACCAAGCCATCCCGTTTCACCTATCATAGCTCTGGTTCCCTTCGCCAGTGTGTAGCCGAAGCCTGTCAACGGCACAGTAGCTCCGCATCCTGCAAAATCTACAAGATGCTGATACAACCCTACACTTTCAAGGAGCACACCCAACACAACAAAGCTGACAAGAATACGCGCAGGAGTTAGTTTCGTTAAATCTATTAAAAGCTGGCCGACAACACAAATTGAACCTCCGATAAGAAATGCAAGTAAAAAATCCATATAATCACCTGATTATATTGTTTTTGGTAATGCAGATTATATTCAATGAAAATCTTGTCAAAATTTAAAATATTGCATGCATTGAGGCTTATATCTATTGACTTTAGCGTGTTAATGTGTTAGCATAATAACACATTATTAATCGGAGGGATTATATATGAAAAAAGTATTAGCACTTATTCTTGCAATCGTGTCTGTTTTCTCAATCCTCGCATTTGCAGGTTGCGGAAAATCAGATGCAGACAAAAATGACGACGCAAACAAAAAAGATGAAAAGCCGGCTTTCAGCGAAATGGCTGATATCAAAGAAAAAGGCACACTTGTTGTAGGTATCACAGAGTATCCGCCGATGAACTACAAAGAAAACAACGAATGGACCGGTTTCGACACAGAGCTTACATATGCTTTTGCTGAAAGACTCGGTGTTGAGGTTGAATTCGTCGTTCTCGCTGACTGGGGTGCAAAGTTCAATGAACTTAAAGCAGGTTCAATCGACTGTGTCTGGAACGGTATGACAATCTCTGACGAGGCTCTTAAGAACTCTTCTGTTTCTGACTCTTATGCTCAGAACTCTCAGGTAGTTGTTCTCCCCGCTGACAAAGCTGCTCAGGTTAAGTCAGTTGAAGATCTTAAGAAGTTCACTTTCGCTGTTGAAGAAGGTTCAGCAGGTCAGGATGTTGCAGAATCTAACGGTCTTAAGACTCTCCCGGCTCAGGATATGGCTAAGGCACTTGTAGAAGTAACAAGTGGTGCAAGCGACGGTTGTATCATCGATAAAACAATGGCTCAGGCAACAGTCGGCAAGGGAAGCTACAAAAATCTTGCAGTTTCACTTTCTCTCAGCACAGAAGAATTCGGTGTTTCTTTCAGAGAGGGTTCTGACCTTACAGCAGAATTCAACACATTCCTCAAAGAGTATAGAGAAAACGGAAATTTAGCAAAACTTGCTGAAAAGTACAGTGTTGAAATCAAATAATTATTTCATTAAAACTTAACAACAAAAGGCAGGAAGCTTAAAGCTCCCTGCCTTTCGGATGTTTAAAAGATTTGTTCAAGAAAGGTTCATCTTATGTTTTTAACTGTAACCAAAGCTCTGCTCGAAGGGTTCGGCACAACTGTCGAACTTTTTCTGCTGACATTAGTATTTGCCTTACCGTTGGGTCTTATAGTAAGTTTCGGCTCAATGAGCAAAATAAAACCAATTAAATGGTTAGTTCGTACCTTTGTCTGGATCATAAGAGGTACTCCACTTATGCTGCAGTTGATTATTGTTTTCTATGTTCCCGGTTTCATCGGAATGTGGGCAAGAGAACAGGAACCAACAAGTATGTTCATTCAGTTTTTAGCATCCTGGAAGGTTATGGATAGATTTGTCGCTGCTCTCGTTGCTTTTGTAATCAACTATGCATGTTACTTTTCTGAGATTTACCGTGGCGGTATTGAATCCATTTCAAAAGGTCAATATGAAGCTTGCAGCGTTCTCGGAATGAGCAAACCGCAGGCATTTTTCCATGTTGTTCTTCTTCAGGTTATAAAACGTATTATCCCGCCAATGAGTAATGAAATTATTACACTCGTCAAGGACACATCTCTCGCACGTATGATTTCTGTTTATGAGGTTATCTGGAGTGGTGAAGCTTTCATCAAGAGTGAAGGTCTTCTCTGGCCGTTATTCTACACAGGTGCTTTCTTCCTTGTCGGCTGTGGTATTCTTACAATTATCTTTAATAGGATTGAAAAGAAGCTCAGCTACTTTTCTGTGTGAGGTGAACTGATATGTCTATACTTGAAGTTAAAGATCTTACAAAAAACTTTGGTTCCACCAAAGTCCTCAAAGGTATCACCTTCTCGCTTGAAGAAGGTAAAGTACTTTCAATCATCGGTTCATCAGGCAGCGGTAAGACTACCCTGCTTCGTTGTATAAACGGTCTTGAGACTGCTACGGCAGGCAAAATCACCGTTAACGATAAGGTTGTTTTTGACAGCAATATCACAGACAAAAAGGAGCTCAAAGCTCTCAAGCACAATCAGCAGAATATCGGTCTTGTTTTCCAGCAGTTCAATCTCTTTCCACAGTATACAGCGCTCGGCAACGTTACTCTCGCAATGAAGCTTGCTGCAAAAAAACGTCCCGATTATAAGCATAATAAAAAAGCTATCCTCGAAGAAATCGATGCAACTGCAAAGAAATTTCTCGACAAAGTCGGTCTTTCTGACAAGCTCAACAACTATCCGTGTGAGCTTTCAGGCGGTCAGCAGCAGCGTGTTTCTATCGCACGTGCACTTGCAATGAATCCGGAGATTCTTTTCTTTGACGAGCCTACATCTGCCCTCGACCCTGAGCTTACGGGTGAAATCCTCAAAACAATCCGTCAGCTCGCTGAGGATAAGATGACAATGGTTATCGTTACTCACGAGATGAATTTTGCAAAAGATGTTTCTGACGAGGTTATCTTCATGGATGACGGTGTCATTGCTGAGCAAGGTACGCCTGAAAATGTGCTTGTAAATCCTAAAAACCCAAGAACAAAAGCCTTTCTTAACTCTTATGAAAAATAAATAATTGACAACACCGCCTGTAATTTGCTATATTGAAAGCAGCAAAATAAAGGCGGTGTTTTTATGAGATTAGGTATTATAAACGGCTGGGATGAAGGTCACTTCAAATCAGTCAATGAAAAAGGACTTACTGCGGTTGAATTTTGTGTCAACTACAACTACGACTCTGCAGAAGTTCTCGCACGAGCAGAAGAAATCAAAGGTTACTCTGAAAAGTACGGTGTTGACGTTGCTTCAATCGGACGTTGGGGTATGACACGTGTAGACGAAAATGGTAATATCATCCCTGAAGCTATGCAGCACGACAAAAACCTTGTTGATCTCGCTTCAATTCTCGGCTGTCCCGTTTTCAACGTTGGCTGTAACGAAGTTGAAGGCAAGAGTTTCGAAGAGAACTGTAAGTTCGCAATCAACTACCTGCAGACACTTGTTGATTACGCTAAGCCCAAGGGGGTTAAAATCGGACTTTACAACTGTGACTGGGAAAACTTCATCTGGGATGCAAAGTCCTGGGGTGCGATCCTCACAGCAATTCCTGAGCTCGGTATCAAGTATGATCCGTCTCACTGTATAAACCGTTTCGGTGATTAACTGAAAGAAATGGCTGATTGGGGTCACAGATTTCACCATTTCCACGTCAAAGGTACTCTTCACGTCGGCGGAGATCATTACGATGATCCTCCGGCAGGTCTCGATCAGACAAACTGGGGCGCTGTTATGGCTATCCTCTACGATGTAGGTTATGACGGAGTACTTTCAATTGAACCGCACTCACGCAACTGGTTTGGCGGTAAAGGTCAGTGGGGTATCGACTTTACAATCAAATATATGAGTCAATACCTTATTGATGACAAATATCTTGATATGAACGTTGATCCGTATATGCCGTAAATAAGCAAAAAAAGAGAGCCGATAACCGGCTCTCTTGATTTTTATTTAACTAGTTTGTTGGACTCACGCCTTTACTTTTACTATGAGTTCTGAATGATTAGTACTTTGGACTCACACCTTTACATTTTCTTTAAATTAAAATCGCTAGATGTACATGTCACTCACTCTCTTTCGAGATTATTTTAGTTATAAGTGTTATCTGAACATCGTACTCACTCTCTCATAATTATTAAACTGAGATATTAATCAGATGTGCATTGGTCTCACTCTCTTAAAATTATTTTTTATCCCGAAAATTAATTGTACATTTCAACTCACTCTTTCAAATCAGTTTTGAAAATAAGATTTGAATTTTCAGTTAGGTTAATCATACGATTGCCTGCTATGTAATGTGGGCGTTCCCACTCGCTTACCGCCTGCAATCCGGTTTGTGATCCTTTATGATAAACTCATCAGTCCGGCTTCTTCACGCCACTTTAAATCTGATCTATACCGTAAGTGCGGCGGTCCTATTAAATTGTGATTCTGTAGAGTTCATCGGACTCGCCTCCCTCTTCACATCTCTCATGTGTTATTTTTTATGTTTTCCCTTGGTTCGACTTTATATTAGCATACATTTTAGCTCTTGTCAATAGTTTTTTCTTAAAAAGTTGAAAATTTTTATTTATTATGACTTAATTTCAAATTATCTTGACTATTCGCCCGTTTATGGTTAAAATATATTTGTTATGAAGCAATATAAGGAGGTTATGAAATGAGTGAAGAATTCAATCCTGATATCGTAAGCGTTATCGACGAAGACGGTGTTGAACATATTTTTGAAGAACTTGACAGAATTGAGACCGATTCAGCAAGATACGTTGCTTTGCTTCCGGTTTATGGCGAGGCTGAAGATATACTTGATGATGACGGCGAAATCATCATTCTCAAAGTTGAAGAGGACAAAGACGGCGAAACATACCTTTGCCCCATCGAGAACGCTAAGGAATTTGACGAAGTTCAGGCTATATTCGAAGAAAGACTCAGCGATCTTTTCGAAGCTGACGAATAAAACCGACCTTACCCCTGCCTTGTGCGATAACTTACAGTCTATATTAACCCTACAATTGTAATTTACGGGAGCTTATCTCCCGACGCGGATTGCAGACCTCCCGCTTTGCGGACGAAGGGAGCGTGAACCGTTGGGGAAGCACCCACCTGCTTTAACTGCAGGTTACTATCGGCTGTATCCGGCTTGGCGGGGTTCGTCTGATAAAAACCATAAATATGGGTGATAAAAAGTGTTAAGAATTGTAAAAGCTCAGTTACTTGACGTTGTGCCACTTGAAATAGGTTTCATTTACGCCCAGCGTGCAAAGTTACCCAACGGTCAGGAAACTGTCGCATTTTTTGTATATGACCAGGATGGAGACAGAACTCTTCCTGTAAAAATAAAGATGTACCTTGAAGCGAAATTCGGTCTTCAGTACCGTGAGATCGCAAAAAAACTCGGAAACTACATAGCCTGTGATGCTGCGGTACTTAAAAGTAACGGTGTAGTAACTCTGTTTGATGACGGTAATATGAATATATTTGACTCTGACGGAGCGATAGCGATGCAAGAAAAGCTCGTCTATCAGAACTGTCCGATCAGAAGTCTTGCAATGGACGGAAACTGCTTCTGGTGCGTAGTTCCTGACAGAAACTCCATCGTGAAGTTTTCACCTATCGAAAAGCGTGTCATGCTCAGAATCGGTGGCGGTGCATCAGTTGCTTTCAAGCGTCCCGTTTCCATATTCAAGCACGAAGACAAGCTTTACGTATGTAATGAATACAACAATGAAATCCGTACAATCAATCTCAACGATTATTCAGTCAAGGACTATCTTTCATTTAATGAGCCTATCAAGAAGTATTTCCGTGTAGGATTTATGGAATACGTGGTACTTGAGTCAGGAATTTATTGCATCGAACCAAAGGATAAGTAGTAAAAAAAGGAACTTGCATATTTTGCAAGTTCCTTTTCTTTCCGGACAATATAAATATAGGTGATTAAATTTTGACTAAAAACAGATTAAGGGAGTATTTTACTATTTTTTTCTTCGGAGGAATTATCTACGGTCTTGTAGAGGTTGTTTCACGAGGGTTTACACACTGGTCAATGGTACTGACAGGCGGTCTTGCTTTTCTGCTGATACACCTTGTAAATACAAATATGAGAAACAACAGTCTTATCCTCAGATGCCTTACAGGGTGTGCAATCATAACATTTCTTGAATTCATTGTAGGCTGCATCGTAAACCGAGGATTGCATATGAACGTCTGGGACTATTCGGAAGAAAAATTCAACATTCTCGGTCAGATATGCCCTCTCTTTTCAATTATGTGGTTTCTGATCTGCATCCCCGGTGTAATACTTTCATACGCATTAAAGAAAAATCTACGTTAGAGTGCTGAGGTTTATGAACTCCTCAGCTCTTTTTTCATCCGCAAGACTTGAATAGGAGAAAAACGCCACACCGTAGCTGTCGGAACTTTCCGAAACTATCTTCAGCTGTTTATCAATAATACCCTTGCCTGCATCCCATTCGTCATCGCTGTCATTCACCTTATAAGCCGCCAGTCCGTAAATCATCTTCACGTCCGCACACTTATATATACTTTGCCAGTCTTTCACAGCCTTGTCAAACGGTAATGAATCATTTTCAAAGCCGTAATAGAGCTGAGGAATTATCCAGTCGGCATAACCTTTCTGAGAACACCAGAGTTCAACGTCTGCAAACTGCTGCTCGTAGTTGTTTCTGATGTTTCCCGCAGGACTGACGGAGAAAATACAGCCTGATTTTTCATTTTTAACCACATTGTACATCTGTGCAACGAAGGCAGAAACTGTATTCAGCCTCCACTCATCAAGCGGAAGTTTGCCTCCGTCTGCTACATAGCTTTTATAAAACGCCTCATCAACAGACTTATCAGTCGACGGGTAAAAATAGTCATCAATGTGAATTCCGTCAACATCGTAATTCCTCAGAATTTCACGTACTCCGTCAAGAACAAGCTTCTGTGCTTCAAGCGATGCAGGCGAAAAATAAATACCGTCATTTACAAATACCACATCATCGTCATTATTTTCAATCCATTTTTTCGCAGGATGATTCTTTGCAAGTAACGAAACATCATCATCAAAAGCAATTCTGAACGGATTGATCCACGCATGGATCTTAAGACCCTTTTTGTGTGCAAGTTCTGTACAGATTTCAAGAGGGTCATACTCCGTACCCTTCCCCTGCTCACCCGTAAGATAATACGTCCACGGAAAAATTTCAGACTTATAAAAGCTGTCCGCACAAGGTCGCACCTGCAAAAACACCGTATTGATCCCCCATGAAATACAGTTATCAAACATAGATGCGATCTTTTCTGTGAAGTCTGATTCCGTACCGCCTTTTTCTTTTATCATACTTAACTCATCATAATAAATCCATACGGCTGAAATCTGTGCTGTTTCCTGCACTTTGGTTTCCCCGTGCTTTTCTTCAGGAGCTTTTGTGCATCCCGACATAAGCAGTATCAGTACCATAAAAAATGAAATTAATCTTTTCATATATCCCTCTCTTGACTGATGTGTTAAAATGATAGTACATTAATATTTAAAATCGGAGACTTTTATGAAACATATCGCTTATATATACCTGTTGCTCATCGCTGTAACTTCCGTAATTTCAATCATACTAACAGTTTACGACAAGCTCGCGGCTAAAAGCAGAAAAAGAAGAATTCCCGAAAAGGCTCTGTTGCTCACCGCTTTTTCAGGCGGAGCGACAGCTATGTTTACCACTATGTGCATAATAAGACATAAGACAAAACACATGAAATTTATGGTTCTGCTTCCGCTTATGTCTCTGATACACATAGCTCTGCTTGTGTGTCTTTATCTTAATATATCATAACATAATACTTCGTTCAACAAATTCAGCCCGAAGCTTTAAAACTTCGGGCCGTTATTTTTATAAAGTTTTCAAAGCACCTGTAGGACAGGCATTAACACACTTCTGGCAGTCTTTGCAGAATTCAGTCACAGAAGAATCTGCAAATTCAGGCTTGATTACGGTCGTGAAGCCTCTGCCTACAAGACCGATAAGACTCTTGCCGACCTCTTCGTCGCAGACACGTACGCAAAGATTACAAAGCACACACTTATTCTGATCACGCTCAATGTACACAAGCTTCTTTTCTGTGGGGCAATCGTGCTTTTCACCTGCAAAACGTTCCGGATGAACGTCATACTGATTCGCATAACGAATGAGCTTACAGTCATGATAGTCATGACATCCGCACTCAAGGCAGCGTCTGGCTTCGTTTACAGCCGTTTCAACGCTGAAGCCAAGGTTTATCTCATCGAAGTCCTTAATCCGTTCTTCAGGGCTGCTCTGCGGCATTTTTACACGCGATATTTTTTCTCTGTCTGCAAGATCTGCTGCAGTAACAGTTTTTTCTGAAACGAACGGCTTCTTGTAAGCAATCATCTCGCCGTTAAGATAGCTGTCGATAACCTCAGAAGCCTTTTGCGCTTCACCTATAGCCTCAATAGCAATGGATGCCCCGCGATTTGTTGCATCTCCTACAGCAAATACACCTTCAAGAGATGTCCTGAAAGTTTTGGTATCAGCTGAGATATTGCCACGATCAGTAAGTTCAAGAGTTTCAAAACCATTGATGTTTATTTTCTGACCGATCGCCATGATAACATTATCGAGCTCGATTGTCTCAAATTCACCTTCTACTGCAACAGGGCTTCTTCTGCCACCCGCATCAGGTTCACCAAGCTCCATAACCTGAAGCTTTACTGCTTTTACCTTGCCTTCTTCACCGATGATCTCAACGGGATTATTGAGGAACTTATAAATCACGCCCTCTTCCTCTGCTTCATCGATCTCAACCTTTTCAGCAGGCATTTCAGCACGTGTACGTCTGTATATAACATATACCTCTTCAGCGCCGAGTCTTACGGCTGAACGGCAGGCATCCATAGCAGTATTACCGCCACCGATAACAGCAACCTTTTTGCCGAGTTTAACAGGATTCTTAAGAGCAACCGAACGAAGAAAATCTATGCCGCCGTAAACTCCTTCAAGGTCCTCACCTGAAATTCTCATAGAGCTGCTCTTCCACGCACCTATAGCAACAAGTGTTGCATCGTGTGTATTTTTAATTTCATCAAAAGTGATATCAGTGCCGATACGGATATTATTTTTCATCTCAACACCAAGCTCAGCGATCGATGCAATTTCCATATCGAGCACTTCCTTCGGAAGTCTGTACTGCGGAATACCGTAGCGAAGCATACCGCCCATTTTCGGCATCGCATCATAGACAGTCACTTTATGACCCTTAACCGCAAGGAAATACGCTGCTGTCAGACCTGCAGGACCGCCGCCGATTACGCCGACTGTCTTACCTGAGCTTTCTGCAATTTCAGGCATAAATTTATCGCCTGATTTAAGATCTTCATCTGCTGCGAAACTTTTAAGAAATGCTATTGAGATCGGCTCCTCAACCATCTTTCTTCGGCAGGCTGTTTCACAAGGATGCGGACATACTCTGCCTATTGAAGCCGGAAGAGGTACCTTGTCTTTTACGAGTTCAACAGCCTCTTTAAACTTGCCCTGAGCGATGAGCTTTACATATCCCTGACAGTCAGTACCTGCAGGGCAGTTCAGAGAGCAAGGACCTTTACAGTCACCCGTGTGGTCAGACATGAGAAGCTCAAGTGCAATCTTCCTTGACTGACGAACTCTTGGCGTGTCGGTACTGATCACCATTCCGTCATTCGCTACAGCTGAGCAGGCACGAAGAAGCTTAGGAATTCCTTCAACCTCAACGGTACATAGACCGCATGCACCGTAAGCCTTCACCTCTGCAATATAGCAAAGTGTAGGAATTTCGATGCCGTTAGCTTCGGCAATCTGAAGGATAGTCTGCCCTTTCGTAGCTGTAATCTCTTTACCGTTTATCTTAACTTTTATCATATCCATCAAATCACCTCATTCCATTACAATTGCACTGTATTTGCATAAATTATAGCAAGCACCGCATTTAATACACTTTTCTTTATCGATAACGTGTGCATTTCTCGGAGAGCCGCTTATCGCATCTACAGGGCACTTCCTTGCACATAGTGTGCATCCCCTGCACTTATCAGTAATGACCGCATAAGAAAGCAGATCTGAGCAGGACTTTGCAGGACATTTTTTCTCGTTTATATGTGCTTCATATTCATTTCTGAAATATTTTATTGTAGTCAGAACAGGATTCGGTGCAGTCTGACCCAGACCACAAAGTGCACCATCCTTGATGCTGTAGCAAAGCTCTTCGAGAAGCTCAATGTCCCCCTGTTTGCCCTCTCCTTTTACAATACGATTAAGAATCTCAAGCATACGCTTTGTTCCGATACGGCAATGAACACATTTACCGCAGGATTCTTTGGCTGTGAAATCAAGAAAGAACTGAGCCATACCAACCATACAGGTTGACTCATCCATAACAACCATACCGCCTGAGCCCATAATAGCACCCGTTGCACCGAGCTCTTTATAATCAATTACTGTATCAAGCAATTCTGACGGGATGCATCCGCCTGACGGTCCGCCCATCTGAACAGCTTTGAACTGTGCATCATTTTTTATACCTCCACCGATATCGAAAATAACATCGCGCAGAGTTTTACCCATAGGAATTTCGACAAGTCCGCCCTTTTTAATCTTACCTGTAAGAGCAAAAACCTTTGTACCCTTGCTGTTTTCAGTACCCATAGCAGAGAAGGCTTCACCGCCGTTGAGAATAATCCATGAAACATTGGCAAAGGTTTCAACGTTATTTATATTTGAAGGTTTGTACCAGTAGCCTGACTGAGCCGGGAAAGGAGGCTTAAGACGTGGCATACCTCTTTCACCCTGAAGAGATTCGATGAGTGCAGTTTCTTCACCGCAGACAAATGCACCTGCACCTGCTTTGATGCGCATTTTACAAGAGAAAGATGTGCCAAGAATATTCTCACCGAGATAACCTTTTTCTTCAGCTTCTCTGATTGCTTTTTCAAGACGTTCTATTGCGAGAGGATATTCGGCACGAACGTAAACCACAGCTTCCTTTGCACCGATTGCATAAGCACCGATGAGCATACCCTCAATAAGATTATGCGGATCACTTTCAATAACCGCTCTGTCCATAAAGGCACCCGGATCGCCCTCATCAGCGTTACAGATGAGATATTTATAATCGCCCTGTGACTGACGTGCAGCATTCCACTTGAACCACGTCGGGAAACCTGCACCTCCTCGACCTGCAAGACCTGACACTTTAATTTCTTCAATAACGTCTTCAGGCGTCATTGTTTCCAACACCTTTTCAAGTGCTTTGTATCCGTCATCTGCAACGTATTCCTCAATCTTTTCAGGATTGATAACACCGCAATGTCGAAGTGCGATACGTGTCTGTTTTTCAAGAAAAGCTTTGTCATCATCTGTGATTTCAAGAGCAGCAACAGCACTTTCATCACCGTTTACAAAGCTTATGATTTTTTTTGCATCAGACGGTTGAACCTTTACAAGACGTTTCAAAAGCACGTTGCCGTCATAAATATCCACAATAGGTTCAAGGAAACACATTCCTATACAACCCGTTATCGTAAGCTCGGCAGAAGAACCGATCACAGCTTCAATCGCAGAATAAACTTTAGCGGCACCTGCGGCAATTCCGCAACTGCCCTGGCCTACAACTATACGCATTTTCAGTCCTCCTTTGCTTTAAGCTCTCTTAAAATCGCCTTTGTTTTTTCAGGTGTAAGACTTCCGTAAGTTTCTTCGTTAATCATCATAACAGGAGAAAGACTGCAACAACCGAGACAAGCAACATTTTTAAGAGTAAAAAGACCGTCTTCGGTAGTTTCGCCGTCAGAAATTCCCAATTCATCTTTGATCGCTTTTTCAATCTTCTCCGAACCGTTTACGTGACAGGCTGTACCCTGACAAAGCATTATAAGATACTTGCCGACAGGCTGCAGACGAAACTGAGAGTAAAAAGTAGCGACTCCCATTACCTTTGCAGGTGTTGAGTTGATTCTTTCAGCGATATGATAAAGAACATCAGTCGGCAGATAGCCGTAGATATCCTGAGCGTGCTGTAAAATAGTAATAAGACTTCCGTCAATAGAAGCATATTTTTCAAGAACATCATTTATAAGTGATAAATCACTCTTATTGCAGTTACAACAAGACATAAAAAAGCCTCCATTAATGCATTTATACACTTCCGTAATTTTATCATAAAAATAAATATTAATCAACATTAAAGACGATGAATATATTGACAACCGAGGATTATTTTGATAAAATATATGAGCTGTTTTGGTATAATAGAAAAATCAGCAAAAATAAATACGGAAGCGTATCGAAGTGGTCATAACGGGACTGACTCGAAATCAGTTGTACCTCACGGTACCGTGGGTTCGAATCCCACCGCTTCCGCCAAAGAATAACCGTCATTCTGATACAACGGAATGACGGTTATTTTATGCCTGAAATCAGCATTTTGAGAACTTTTTGGAAGAGCTATTTCTGAATTGATAACGAAATTCTATTTCAAATCGTTGAAAGATAGCAAATCGTTAAAACATAACCATAATCGTTGATTTGTAGAGGCAATCGTTGAATTACAGCTGACAATCGTTAAACTATTGAAATTGACCGTTCTTATGATATAATACCAACAGAAAATATTTAGGAGGTATAATCATGAAAAGAATTGTTTGTTTGCTTTTTGCTTTTGTTTTTGTTTTTTTATTATGCGGTTGCTCTAAAGATAACTCGAAAAAACAAATCAATGTTGAAAATTTTTCGTATAAAAGTGATTCTACCTATTATAAAGATGATCCCGGTGTAAAAGAATCCGGTTTTGTAAACATTGAGCAATCGGAAGTTAACGATGCAGAGATGGCTGTGGAGCTGGCGAAGAAAGAATGTACGATAGAATATGACACAGTTGGCGTTGCTTTTGATTCGGAATTAAAGATTTACAGAGTGTCTTTCTATAAAGAAAACCAACTTGGTGGAAATCAAGATGTCTATATTAATCAAAACGGCACCACACAATTGATTATTTATGGTGAGTGATTTTGCCCCCAAAATCTAGAATTGCACCCCCTAAAATGACTTTGCACCCCCTAACCTCAAAAGGGGGTGCATTTGTATTAAAATTAGGGTTAGTCTTCAAATAAGACCGATCATTTTGATACGAGAAGTATCTGAAATGGTCGGTCTTTTCATCGTTTCAATATTGAATTCACACACGGCCGTGGTATAATTAGTTAGGTAAACTGGAATTTGGCGAATGGAGGATAGCATCAT
>JAZRNG010000221.1:0-2491 GCA_045648065.1 Acutalibacteraceae bacterium
AAAGTCGCCAGGTTCAACTTCGGACACTGCCTGTGAAATTTCGTATACACGAGCGTCAAGCAAGTCGAGCTGTGAAAGTATCTCAGCTTCAAGGAACATCGGTCTGACTGCCGCGCCGAATTCAGGTTCACCGTGATGAGAAAGCACCATATGCTCAACGAGCATGAGAAGCTCTTTGTCTATGCCGAGCTCTTCACCGATTTTTTCGATGTTCATTGCGCCTCTTACAAGGTGACCGATAAGAGAACCTTCAACTGTGTATCCCGAAACAACACCCGTTTCGCTCACGTCAAACTCCTGAATCTTTGCAACGTCGTGAAGAATGACACCTGTGTAAAGAAGTTCTCTTTCAAGACTCGGATAGATATCACACACAGCCTTTGCGAGTTTCAGAATTGAGAGTGTGTGGTAAAGCAGACCGCCGCGGATAGCGTGATGAAGCTTGAACGCTGCAGGCCAGTAGAGAAGATTTTCTTTATTCTGCTCAAGAATTGTAAGTGCAAGTTTTTTCAACTGTCCGTTTTCAAAACGGCTCACAGTATCGAAAATGTAGTCATACATTTCCTCACCGCTGTAGTCGGCACTAGGCACAAAATCTTCCATACGTACGCCATCACTTTCAAGCGCAGGACGTACACGGTCGATGCGAAGCTGAAGAGCATCGTTAAACATTGAAACAGTACCTCTGATTTTGATCAGTGTGTTAAGTTTAATATTACCGTGAAGATCTTCTTTGTAGTCCCAGAGCTTTGCACCTATCTCGCCTGAGCTGTCTGTAAGCACGAGGTCAAGAAAAGGTACCCCTTTAGCCGTTTTTTTGATTTCAAGGCTTTTTACAAGGCAGAAGCCTTCTACACCACCGTTCGAGTTGATTTCAGTAAAATTCAAAATAATCCCTCACATTCAATGAGAATATAAGTAATTATATCACACATACATTATAAATAAAAGATATTTTTCTTGCAAATAAGCTACCCGTATGATAAAATTTTTCTATAAAGATTTAAAGAGGTTTTGACTTATGGCAAAAAAGGAAAATCATTTTTTTGCAATGCTTTCAAGAATGAAGTACATTAACCGTTGGGCGCTTATGAGAAATACCCATCAGGAAAATATCAGTGAGCATTCTCTGGAGGTCGCTATGGTTGCACATGGACTCGCTGTCATTCACAACACACGCTTTGGCGGTAATATCAATGCTGACCGTGTCGCTGTGCTCGGTGTTTTTCACGATGCCCCCGAAATCCTGACAGGCGATATGCCTACGCCGATCAAGTACTACAGTAAGCAGATTCAGGAAGCCTACAGTCAGGTTGAGGACGATGCCTGCAATGCCCTGCTTGATATGCTGCCCGAAGACCTGAGAGAGCAGTACGCTCCGTACTTTATCAAGAGGGATGAGGACCGTCAGCTCTGGAAGTTTGTCAAGGCTGCCGATAAAATCTGTGCTTATACAAAGTGCATCGAGGAAGCAAAAGCAGGTAACCATGATTTCGATAAAGCCGCTAAGACCAATATTCAGAATCTTGAAGAAATCGATATGCCCGAAGTCAGATGTTTTATGGAAGAGTTCTTTAAGAGTTACAGCCTTACTCTTGATGAAATGAATTGAAAGTTTTGGCTGTATCCGGTTGACATTTGAATAAAATACTATATAATTTATTTGTAAATTTTACTATTGAGAGGTAATAACATGAGTAAGTACACAAAGGAAGATATCCTCCGTCTTGCAAAGGAACAGAATGTGCGTTTCGTAAGACTTCAGTTTACAGACATTCTCGGTTGCATGAAAAACGTTGCGATTACTATTAATCAGCTTGAAAAGGCTCTTGATAATGAGTGTATGGCAGATGGCTCATCTATCGAAGGCTTCGTCCGTGTCGAAGAGTCTGATATGTATCTTTATCCTGACTACGATTCTTTTGTAGTACTTCCTTGGGACCACGAAAGATATGGCACAACCGCAAGACTTATCTGTGACGTTTACAATGCAGACAGAACACCTTTCATCGGCGATCCCAGAAACGTTCTTAAGCGTGCTATAGAAAAGGCAGACAAGATGGGTTATAAATTCAACGTAGGTCCTGAGCTTGAGTTCTTCCTTTTCCATACAGATGACGAAGGCAGACCGACAACAAAGACTCATGACAAGGCAGGTTACTTTGACCTTGATAACGTTGATCTTGGCGGTAACTGTCGTAGAGATATGTGTATCGCACTTGAGGAGATGGGATTTGAGATTGAAGCTTCTCACCACGAGTGTGCAGAAGGTCAGCACGAAATCGACTTCAAGTACGGTGATGTTCTTGAAGTTGCAGACAAGGTTATGACATTCAAGTATGTCGTCAAAAAGTATGCACAGATGCACGGTCTTTATGCAACCTTCCTTCCGAAGCCGATCTACGGTATCGCAGGCTCAGGTATGCATACAAATATGTCACTCTTTGATAAAGAAGGCAACAATGTGTTCTACGATAAGTCGGAGGCCAAG
>JAZRNG010000222.1:0-9345 GCA_045648065.1 Acutalibacteraceae bacterium
CCCACGGAACAACACCGTTGGGAATAGTTTTCTGAAGAACCTGATCATAAAGGATTCTGTCGCATCGTGTGTGAGCATCTGTTGCACTGTTGATGCCCATACCGAGTGATGAACCCTGATTGTCAAGGAAAATTCTTGCAAACTTATTTACATAGTATTCATCAATCTTCTGACCTACGTATTTTTCAGAGTCTTTGTCAGTATAAACGTATTCACCGACGTGTGAAAGCATTGAGATACCGCCTGCTTCCTTAACGCCCTTAGTCGGAGTTTCGTAGTCACCGAACACACCTGCGAGACCCTGACCGTACTCTGCGTAATAACCTGTAAGATGGCAGTCAGCGATAGGTGTAGCCATATTAAGCTCAATGCCGAGAGGAATGTCAATCATTCCGTTAGTATTTGTTCTTGTAAGGTTATAGCCACTGGATGTGATAAAGGTTCTGTTTTCGTTTGTGCCGTTAAGATATGCCTGATATTCATCCTCAGGAATAGGAATGATATCTGCCATTTTCGTACGCTCTTTTTTGATGGCTCTCATAAGAGGAACAACTTCGGGTTCTACATTCCAGCCCCAGTTAAGAGTACCGTGATCTGTAAGAGCTACTATATCGTAATTACAAGCATAGTGCATTTTGCAGAATTCATCGATTGTGAGGAAACCATCACTTGCATTTGTGTGACAATGGAGCTGAGTCTTGTACATTCCCCATTCATCCCAGTTGATTTCTTCGTACGGGCTTTCGATAATGAAGTTCTTTTCTGTCCCTGTTGCAGCAACTGCAGTAGGTGCTACCATACCTACAAATAGAGTTGCCATAAAAACAGACAGAGCTTTCTTCAAGGCTATTATTATCTTTTGTTTCATAGTAAAGACCTCCTTTTATGTGAAAATTATACAGTTTTTTTCACAAGAAGTCAATAAAAATTAAGTGAAATGCTTTGGTTGACACGTGTTTTTTTACGTGGTATAATTCGTTTAAAGAAACTTGTTTCTTGAAAAAATAATTTGAGGTGAGGCTAATGTTGAATACTTTTTTTGTCGAAGTACTTAAACTTGCTCCGAGGCAGATGTGGGGCGTAGAACAGCTTGGTGTCCATCTGGGCAATATCTTTACAAGTTTTTCACTCAAACAGATTCTGGCATCTGTGCTTGCGGTTCTTGAGATGTTCGGACTGATTATTTTCGATACACCTACCACACCGCGCGGAGAGGCGCTTGACCTGACGGGATACAGTCTTGTTTTTGAAGATGAGTTTGAAGGTAATCAGCTTAATACGGATTTATGGGAATACAGAGGCAGCGGACCGAGAAGAGGAGGCTTTAATGCAGCTTCTCAGGTAAAGGTTGAGGACGGTGATATGATTATCACAGGTGAGTACCTTGAAGACGGAATGTACGGCGAGGGCTGGTATACCGGAATGGTTAAACTTAAGGAACGTTACTGTAATGGCTATTTCGAAATCCGTTGTATTGTAAATTCTGATCCGGGATTCTGGTCAGCATTCTGGCTTCAGGCAGACCATCCGTATGAAGCAGAGTATTCACAGGGTGGCGTAGGCGGATGTGAAATTGACATTTTTGAGTCTATGAGCCTTGATAATACGATTGGTAAGGACTCGGTAGCTCAGACAGTACACTGTGCAGGTGTGGATGGTGTTCAGGAAGGTTTCCAGTCAAATATGCTCGGTGAGTTTTACGGAAAAAATATTTACACTGAGTATAATACCTACGGTCTTGAATGGACAGACGAAGAGTACATATTCTATATCAACGGAGTTGAGACTCGTCGTACATCTTTTGGAAACGGTGTGTCAGAAGTGCTTGAGGATGTTATAGTTTCTCTTGAGATTCCAGCAGGCGAAGAACTTGAGAAGCTTGAGAAAGATAACTATAAAACAGAGTATATAGTTGACTACGTAAGAATTTATCAGAAATAATCTATGTCAAATCAACCGCAGCGGGTTTTAAATCTGCTGCGGTTTTTGTAACTGACTGCATTGTCAAAAACTGACTGAGTTATTTATCTATTTTTAATATTGTCATTAATTAATATTTCGTGGTAAAATACTGTTAATGAGTAGGAATGTAAGCAGATACTCAAATTAATATCAGGAGCTGATTTAATGGGAAGAAGTGTTTCTTCAACTAAAAATGCTATGCGCCCGTTCGGTTGGCAGGATAAGCTTGGATATGCGATGGGCGATATGGGCTGTAATTTTTCATTCCAGCTGGTATCGACATTTATGCAGCTTTTCTACCTTCAGTACATCGGAATTGAGTCGGGAGACTACGGTACGATCATACTCATTTCAAAGGCTTTCGATGCTGTAAATGATATCGTGATCGGCAACCTTGTCGATACAAAGAAAATAGGAAAAAAGAGTAAGTATATGCCATGGATTATCATTGGCGCAATAACGCTTGTTATTTTCAGCGTTATGCTTTTTGCACCGGTTAAGAATTTGATGTATCCTGTAAAATATGCTTGGTGTCTTATTTCGTATTGCCTCTGGTCAATCGCATACACGATGATCAATGTTCCTTACGGTTCGCTTCACTCAGTTATTACTGATGATCCGCAGCAGAGAGTTACTCTTTCTACATTCAGAAGCATCGGTGCAGCACTTCCTGCAATTCTTGTTATGGTTGTGCTTCCGAATATCGTGTACAGGAAAGAGGAAAATGCAAACGGTGATCTCGTTGAAGTGCTTAAAGGCGAAACTCTTTTACCTGTTGCTCTTGTCTTTTCTATTATTGCATTTGTTGTGCTCTGGGGCACTACAAAGCTCGTAACAGAAAGAGTAAAGCGTAATGATACGGAAAATACAACCGGCTTCAAAGCTATGTTGTCTTCGACTAAATCGTACTTTACAAACCGTGCTATGATAGGTGCTACTATTGCAACTGTTGCTTCCGTAGGACTTATAAACTCAACTATGTCGCTTAATAATATGGTTTTTCAGTATTTCTTTAATGATGCGAGTAAGACCGGTATTGCGATGATAGGCAGTTATGCTCCTATGGTTATTGTTATGGTGCTTATCGGTAAGTTGACTAAGAAGTTCGGTAAGAAAAACGTTCTCGTTACTGCGATGTTTATTGGTGCTGTTTCAGGTGTGATATCAATTTTTGCACCGATAACTTCTGACTTCAAGGGTATGATTCTCTATATCATCTGTCTTATGGGTCTTAATGTCGGCAACGCTGTTTTCCAGATTTCTGTATGGGCAATCGTTGCTGACTGTATCGAAGTAAGTGCAAGAAAAACAGGAAAGAGTGAGGAAGGTTCACTTTACGCTATTTATTCATTCTTCCGTAAACTTGCTCAGGGTATAGGTCAGGCAGTTGTTTCCTGGGGTCTTGTCGCAATTCACTTTAAAGAAGGCGAGAACGCAGTTCAGGAAGCAGGCTTCGGTGATAAGGTAAAGACTCTTTATATTATCCTTCTCATGGTGGCTTCGATTATTGCTTTCCTTTCAATGAAATTTATCTACAATATAGGCAAAAAAGAAGAAGAAGAGTTTGCTTCGGCAAATAAATTAACGGAGTGATAAAATGAAAAAGATAATATCAGTTTTACTTGCAGTAGTGATGTGTGTCTGCATTATTCCTGCTAATGTCGCATTTGCATCTGAGATGCCTGAGTTGACCGAGTACGGTTTTGTTGAGAATGACGGAGTTAAGATAGAGTACGGTATTTACGGTGATCTGAATGCTGAACCGTTGCTCCTGTTGCCTCCGAACGGTGGAGATATGCATTGCTTTGACGGCAGCATCCTTCCTGAAATGTCAAAGCACTTTAAGGTTATTACGGTTTCACCTCGTTACACGGGAAATTCGGATATGGGTGATGACGGACTTACTTTTGAAATTATGAGTGATGATCTCATAGTTCTGCTTGATGAGTTGAATGTCGAAAAAACAAAGGTTTTCGGATTCAGTGATGGTGGAAATCTCGGTATGGTATTTACAGTTGCACATCCTGAGAGAGTAGAGTCACTTGTCATTATGGGTTCAAATATTAACCCTCTCGGCACAAAGGTTTTTGATCAGATAGGTATAATCTGGAAGTATCTCGGACTTGCTATCAAAGCCGGTTTTACGGGAGCTGCAGAGGATATCCGTCGCAGAGATATTCAGGGGCTTATGGTTTATCAGCCGAATCTCACCTTTGAGGATTTACAGACTATCAAGGTTCCAGTTCTCAATATCTATGGCGAACACGATATGATAAAGCGTATACATTCAAAGCGTATCACAAAAAATATCCCTGATGCTCAGGAAATTATGATTGTAGGCGGTGGCCACGGTTCATGCTTTGACTACACGGATACGATAATTAATCCCGCACTTCTTGATTTTTACGGAGTAGCAGAATAAATTCTGACTGCCACGGAGTTTTCCGTGGCAGTCATTTTGTGAGAAAGAAGATATAACATTAAAATCAGTGATGATGGTGATGATGCCCGCAATGACTTGCTTTGTATTCAGTATGACAATGCTTATCGTTGCATTCTTCGTTTTCTCTCTCGATTTCAAGTGTTGCGTGACTTATTCCGTGTTCAGAAAGCCCCTCACGGACGAGCTTTTTGATGGTAACGGAGTCCTTGTCTGTAACGATGTGCATTGTAGCGCTGTTGTTGAAGCCGTCAAGGCTTCGTATGTGTATATGATGCACATCAGAAATGCCGTCAATTTTCAGAATATGTTCCCTGATTTCCTCGAGGTTTATTCCACCGGGCGTTTTTTCGAGAAACAGATCGAGTATGGTTTTGAGGTTTTTGAAAACACTTATCAGGATAAAAATTGAAACAGCGACGGACATAATAGGATCAATGAAAGCAAAATCAGTAAATCTCATCACAACTGAACCGATAAGAACAACTATCCAACCGAGTACATCTTCAAGCATATGCAGATTCACAGCTTTTTGATTGAGTGAATCTCCGTTGCGGGTGAAAAAAGCTGCAAGTGCGTTTACGATGATTCCGACAACCGAGAAGATAATCATTCCGTCGTAATTTATCTCGACAGGACTTACCAGTCTTTTAACTGCGTTATATATAACTGCACACGAGCCTGAAAGAAGAATGAGCGTAGTTACAAGACTGCCGACAACAGAAAATCTTGTATATCCGTAGGTGTATTTTTCGTCAGGCCCCTTTTTGCTTTTCTTTTCTAAAAAGTATGATACTCCTATACTTGCGGCGTCGCCGATGTCGTGTATGGCGTCAGAAATAATGGCGATACTTCCTGTAAAAATGCCTCCTGCAAATTCGAACACTGAAAACGCAAGGTTTAAAATGAATGCGGTCAGAATGTTTTTCTCAGTTTTCATAATTATCTCCCCGTTGACAAAATTTATTGCATAATATATTATATTATATTCAATATTGAACAATGTGTTCTGTTACTATTATAATGTTTATCTTTTAATAGTCGATATTCAGATTCTTCAGACTGTTCAATAGTGAACATTTTTGGAAATCTGTACGGAGGTTTTATGGACAGACGTCAAAGAAAAACAAGGGAAGCAATCTTCAATGCATTTATTGCAATATTATCGAAAAAAGATTTCAACTGCATAACAGTAGGGGAGATAATTGAAAAAGCAGATATAGGACGTGCGACTTTTTATGCACACTTTGAAACAAAGGATTTCCTTTTAAAGGAGCTTTGTGAGGAGCTGTTTTGTCATCTTTTTGATTCATTAGATAAATCTAATGACCATAGACATATCTTTGACTGTGAAGCTCCGGATTCGATATTTCTTCATCTCTTTCAGCACTTTGAGAAAAATGACAACAACATTCTTGCACTGCTTGCAGGTCAGAACAATGATCTTTTCCTCCGTTATTTCAAAGAAAATCTGCAGAAGCTGATCGAAAGTCAAATTTCTGTCTTTGATTTTCAGAAGAATAAAAATTTACCCGAAAGCTTCAGAATAAATCATATCTCATCGGTTTTCGTTGAAACCGTTCGTTGGTGGGTGCGTAACGGTATGAAAGAAAATTCTGAAACGATAACCGAATATTTCTTTTTATCGCTGTAAAAAAACACCTTAGTTAACGTTTTGTTAACTAAGGTGTTAAGCATTATCTTGAGTTTGCTGTTTCAACCATTGAATAATAGAAATCCTCAAATGAGGTAGGGTAGTCCTTTGTACCGCAGAAGTCAAAATGGTCAGTGCCCACGAGTGTGTCCATATAGTACCATCTGCCCGGTTCAATGTTTTTTCCGGATGCGATGCTTTCTGAGTAGCTGAGTGCTGTAGATTTATCGCAAAGTGGGTATTTTGCGGATATGAGAGGTACGATACCGTCATTGACAGCCCAGTCACCCTCGATTGTGACACCGTCATATGTCTTTCCTTCAGAAATGCGAAGCATAAGCGAAGAAATATAGAAAATCGGTGTTACGCTGCTGTAAATGAGTTGTTTTCCGAAAGGATCGGTTTTTGTAGCGGCTGTGGAGTATGAATAATAATAAGTGTTTTCACTAAGTTTTATCGTTTCATTGAGTTCAGCTGCACCGCGAAGAGTCATATCATAGTAGCAGTTGTCTCCGGACTGATAATAATTCCATATGTTGTCAAAACTGAACTTTGCTCTCTTTTCATCCTGCTTGGGTGTAAGACCGAAATGACCCATCTGCAAAGAGAAAACGATGAAATCGTTACCTAGGAAAGTACCGATGAGATTGTAAAGCATTACGATAACATAGTAAGGTCCCGTAAGATCGTACAGCATATTTGAAACCTGAGTGCCGTTGTGGGGAGCTGAAAGGGTAATGCAGGAATGAACACAGTTGTCGTGTCCGCCTGTAAAAAGATCGCTTGTTTCTTCTCCGGTCATAGCAATTTCTTCGTCATTTCCGTAAGCTAAAAGCGAAGTAAGCAGGCGTACTGTAGCTCCGCCGAAAGAGTGACCGACAAGGTTTATCTTGTCTTCAAGGTTCCAGCTTTCACCCATAATTGGTTCATAAGTAAAGCCAAATCTGTCGTGTCCGTGAGCTTTCGAGTGTGCTTCACCGTAGTCAACAGTTCCACCTACGAGCTGAGCGTAAAGCTCACACGCTCTGTCCCATGCACTGCTGAGAGGACCGACAGCCGGAGCATAAGCTTCGATGCCTTGCTCATTGAGCATTGAGATAAGGTCGGTGTCAGAAAGCCACAGACCACCTCCCCAATAAGGGGATAATGAGTAAATTTCATTAGAAGGTGACCAACCGCCCATTCCGTGAACAAATATATAAGGATAGTCAGTTACGAAGCCATCTTTTTGGACGATACGGTCGGTTTTTTCTTTTGCGTACGCAGGTACAAGGCTCATTGAAAGAACCATTACCACAGCCATAAGCAGAGAAATGATTCGGGTGATTTTCTTCATAAGACACCTCTTTCTGATCCTTGAGATCAGTTGATTTTACATTTGTATTATATTTAAATTGCAATATTTTGTCAATATGATCTTTTTGTATGAAAACAGGCAGATGCTGTAGCACCTGCCTGTTTAGTATAGCTTATTCAGATGAGACTTATAACTGTATCGACAACTGTCTGCATTACTTTCATTGTGAGGTTAATGATAATCTCTGAGTAGCCGTCAGTACCGAAATTTTCATAGAGCCACGGGCTGATCTGTGTGAAAATTTCAAGTGAAACACCGCCTTCGTCAGGAGCTTCCATAACACCTGCCTTGATAAGACAAGCCGTAACTCTTGCTTCTGAGGCTTCAACTTCACCGACAATACCGATTGTGTTGTCGATTACCTTTTCAGCTTCAGCGATTGCTGCGTTAAGTTCAGCAACATCCTCAGCGGAAAGAGTAGATGTGTCAATTGCTTTTGCTTCTTCAACGAGAAGAACAAGCTTTTCAGAACCTCTTGCTATATTGAACTGCGGGAATCTCGGGTCAGAATAAACATCCTTTGTATCGTCGCATTCAATAAGGTTAAGTGCAAGTTTAAGAATTACGTCGTTTCTCGCTGTAAGGTCGTGACGCTGACCGTCAAAGTAGAATGTTGTATCAGGAAGAAGACCTGCTGATGCATCTACAACTCTGTCAGGTGAGATGTGGTTGTGGGTAGGATCAGAACAGTGTGTGTTCTGCTGAACATAATCGTCAGGAAGAGTTTCACCGACGTTTGCAAAGTGAGCGCCCATTGAAGTGGAGTCAGTCTGGATAATGAAGTCAGCGTTCTGAGTGTTCCAGGTTTCGCCTACGTTGATCATTGCAACATCATACTCAACGAAACAGAATACCTGCACACCGTTATCTACGAGATTCTGGATGTTTTTGTGAGCATTGAGCTGAGCCTGATAGTATTTATCTGTCTGAGCTTTGATGTTTGCCATTTCCGGAGTTGAAAGATATTTTTCAGCTGCAGTGGGGTAGTCGCCTGACGGGCAGAGTGCCCACATACCCGTACTCTTTACCATAACGTCGCCGACCAACGCATTGACAGCTGATTCGAGAACCGCCATCAGAACTTCGTCAGGAAGGATACGGAAGAGAACTTCGATGAGAGCTGCTGTCGGCTTGTCGATAAGTCCGAGTTCACCGAGGAAACCGTTGTAAACATACTCTTTATTAAGGAAAGAAATTCTGCCGTTGAAAACGTCACCGATGATCGTTGAACCGTCAAGTGCAGGAACAACGAAAATGATTTTGTGAAGATCATCCTGAACCTCAGGCTTGTATTCAAGCATTGCACTTGCAAGCGAAGCTCCCTGACTCAGGGGGATGAGAGTAACTTTGTCGTGACCTGTCTGTTCCTTGACCATCTGTATGTAATCGTAAAGCTCATTTACGATGTCGATATGGTTGCCGAATGAGCTGTATGAAAAATAGTACATATGATCAAAGGGCTGTTCTGTTTCGTAAAGATTGAAGGGAACGTGTCTGAAAATAGTTTCCTGCTGTTCTTCTGTACATTCAGAAACAGGGCAGAGGTATTTTTCAACATGAATGTTGTCGGCAGGCTGTGCATATTCGTCGCAGGTGTTGATGCCGAAGCAAGAGTTGATTACGTCGCCTGCAGCATCTGAAAGACCTATATCTTTTTGGAAAACAAGTGAGAATAATGCAGGAACTACTGCTCTTGCGAGAATTTTGTCAAGCTGAATATAAGCAGGAAAGCTTGATACGTGGTTGCCTTCGTCGTCATAAACGAATTCGCCGTTTTCGTCAAGAACCCATGTGTCAGACTGACCGAGTCCGGGTACGATGATTGCCGGATAATGCTCACATTCTCCGTTGCAGTCTGTGATTCTTTCAGCTGCAGAAGCACCGATAAGTGTCGTAGATGCAAGTAATGCGATGCAAAGGCAAAGTGCAATT
>JAZRNG010000223.1:0-2140 GCA_045648065.1 Acutalibacteraceae bacterium
ATTTACAACTGATTCAAGATATTCCTGTCTGCCTGAACCGGGGTCTGTACAAGCACCGAGATTTTCAGCATTCTCTGCAAGTGATTCAAGAGTTGCCGTTCCGTCAAGGATTGTCTTGCCGATACCCTCGTTGAAGCTTGAATACTTCTTTTCGATGAACTTGTCGATTCTGCCGTCTTCGATGAGCTTTGCAGCCTTGATAAGACCGAGTGCAAATGAGTCCATACCGAGGATGAATGCGTGAACCATATCTTCCTTTGTGTTGCTCGGACGACGGTTTTTAGCGTCGAAGTTAAAGCCGCCATTCTTCATACCGCCTGCCTTGATAACTTCGTACATACACATTGTTGTTTCGTAAACGTCAAACGGGAATTCGTCTGTATCCCAGCCAAGGAGAAGGTCGCCCTGATTGGCATCGATTGAGCCGAGCATACCGTTGATTGCACTGATGCGAAGCTCGTGCTGGAAGGTGTGACCTGCAAGTGTAGCGTGGTTAGCTTCAATATTCATCTTGAAGTCCTTGTCAAGACCGTACTGACGAAGGAAACCGATCGCTGTTGCAGCGTCGAAATCGTACTGATGCTTCATCGGCTCCTTCGGCTTAGGCTCGATAAAGAAGTCACCTGTAAAGCCAATCTTACGACCATACTCAACAGCCATTTTCATAAGACGGGCGATATTTTCCTGCTCAAACTTAACGTCTGTATTAAGGAGTGATTCGTAACCCTCACGGCCACCCCAGAAAACATAACCCTTACCGCCAAGCTTAACTGTAAGCTCGAGAGCTTTTTTGATCTGAGCAGCAGCAAAGCAGTAAACCTCTGCGCTGTTTGTGCTGCCTGCACCGTTCATAAAGCGAGGATTTGAAAACATATTTGCAGTACCCCAAAGGCACTTGATGCCTGTTTCCTGCATTTTTACAAGGATGTAGTCTGTGATTTCGTCAAGTCTGCGGTTTGTTTCCTTGATATCGTCTGCTTCGGGCACGAGGTCAACGTCGTGGAAACAGAAATATTCAATGCCGAGCTTCTGCATAAACTCAAAACCTGCATCGACCTTAGCTTTAGCGTGTTCCATTGTAGCTTCAACTGCGTCAAAGCTCTTATTCGCTGTTCCTCTGCCGAACATATCAGAGCCTGTTGCACAAAGATTATGCCACCAAGCCATTGCAAACGGAAGGTGCTCCTTCATCGGTTTGCCGAGAATCACACGGTCTGCATCGTAAAACCTGAAGGCAAACTGATTGTCAGTCTTCGGTCCTTCATACTTAATCTTATCAATAAAATCAAAATACATTTAAAACACTCCTTAGTTGTTTGTGATATTAACAGTTTCTTTGAGTCTTATATCTTCTGAAGATGCACCGACCATAATTTCAAAGTCGCCGTCCTCAACTACCCATTCAAAGTCCTTATTGAGAAGTTTAAATGAGTTGAAATCCAGTTTAAATTGAACAGTCTTTACTTCACCCGATTCAAGTGAAATTCTCTCAAAGCCCTGAAGCACCTTAAGCGGTGTGATGATTGACGAAACAACGTCATTTACATAAAGCTGCACAACCTCATCACCGTCGATATCACCGATATTTTTTACGTTTACTTTTACGGTGAAGTCAGTCTTACCTGTCTTTTCAATCACGAGGTCAGAATACTCAAACTTCGTGTAAGAAAGTCCCATTCCGAACGGATAACGTGCCGCACGGTCACCCTCGAACATATTATCAAAGAAATTCGGAAGTCTTGTGTAATAGCACGGAATTCTGTTTGAATCTGCGGGGAAAGAAACGGGAAGTCTGCCCGCAGGATTGTTTTTACCCAGAAGCGTATCGACGATAGCCTTTGCTCCGAATTCACCGCCAAACCAGGCGAGGAGAATCGCATCAGCTACTTCGCACTCTGCCGAAAGGTCGATGCTTCTGCCGTTTTCAAGGACAATGACAAGCGGTTTACCTGTCTTTGCAAGTTCAAGGATAAGCTCACGCTGTCTGCCCGGAAGACGCAAATCCGAACGGTCGTGACCCTCACCGCTTGTGAACGTGTTGTCACCGCCGACAAAGATTATTACATCGCTCTTTTCCGCTGCAGCAACAGCATCTTCGATTGAGCCGCTTTCGTCCTCTTCGTCGCAGACTTCAACGAGG
>JAZRNG010000224.1:0-3719 GCA_045648065.1 Acutalibacteraceae bacterium
CCATGGTTTGATGAATTCCATAAGAAGTATCCGAATAAGCCTATCGGACTCAGCGAGTACGGATGTGAGGCTCTTGACTGGCACACATCAGAGCCTGTTCAGGGTGACTATACCGAAGAATATCAGGCATACTACCACGAAGAACTCATCAAGCAGATCGCTGACAGACCGTATATGTGGGCAACTCACGTATGGAATATGTTTGACTTTGCTGCCGATGCACGTGCTGAGGGTGGCGAAAACGGTATGAACCATAAGGGTCTTGTCACTTTCGACAGACAGTATAAGAAAGACTCTTTCTATGCATATCAGGCATGGCTTTCAGATAAGCCGATGGTTCACCTTTGCTCAAAGCGTTACATTGATAGAGTTGAGGACAAAACAAAGGTAACAGTTTACTCAAACTGTGATGAAGTTGAACTTTTCGCAAACGGTGTCAGCGTTGGTAAGCAGAAGAAGGGCAAGTATCCGTTCTTCTACTTCGAGGTTGAAAACAAGGGTGAAACAGCTCTCGTTGCAAAAGCAGGTGACCTTGAAGACAGCGGAACAATCCGTAAGGTTGACGAGCCGAACGAAGCCTATATTATGAAAGAGGAAGGCTCTGTTATCAACTGGTTCGAAATAAATACACCTGACGGACGCTTTTCAATCAATGATACAATCGGTGACATTCTTTCAACAACAGGCGGTAAGATTGCAGCGGTTAGAATCGGTCTTAAGGTGAAAAAAGCACTCTCTTCGGGCAAGGATGGCAAGACTGAGGTTGCAGGTTTTGACACTTCAGGAATCAAGATTAATAAGTCTATGCTCAAGGGCCTTTACGATATGGCGTCAGGTTTTACTGTTAAACGTGTATTCTCAATGATCGGTGGCGGTAAATTTACCAAGGAACAGATTCTTGAAATTAATGCGATCCTTAATAAGGTTAAAAAGAAGAAATAAAGTTAAAAAGGAAGCTCAACTCTGAGCTTCCTTTTTTATGTCTTATCAGAAGTTTTCTTTTTGAAAATCGGATATCCCGGCTTAAGCACAAGGTCGAAGACCGGTGTCCACAGTTTGCAGGAGCATATCAGTATGATCAGTACGGACAGCGGTAAGATTATAATCTTCGGACAGGACGGAATGAGCTGCTGCATCCATGCATCGATATTGAAGTTCTGATACAACAGATGTATGAAAACATAATGGAGTGCATAGACCTGGACACTCCTGCTTCCGAGTCCGGCAATGAAGCCTTTACCGAGTTTGTTGGGAATGAGAGAAATGATCATAGCGCCAAGCAAGAAGGAAAGGACATAGTAACCGAAACGGAAGAATATTCCGTAACCGGGATGTTTTTTGAGTATCCAGAAAGAATGTTTGCCGCTGAGAAGCGGTTGAAGAAACTCTACCATATCATATTTCAGACAGAGGAAGACTATGTATCCCGCTACACCTAAAACGGATAAAATGCGGATAGATTTTTTGTTAAGTTTTTCGGCAACCGTATTTGCATCGAGTGAATATCCTGCATAAAAGAACGGAAAGAAAACGATTATTCTTGAAATTATCAGGAAGTTTGAGAGCGATTTGTCATATCCTGCGAAGCAGGCGAGGATTACCGAAAAAACAAAAACATATCTGTTGTCAAGCTTTTTGAGGAAGACAGTTATAAGATTGAAAGCAAATATTGCGAAAGCGTACCACGGTACACCTGATTCTTCGAAAACCTTGAAAGAAATGGCACCCTTATTCAGAAAACTGCTTACGCAGAGAATTATCTTTATAAAAATATAGAGGACAAAATAGGTAAAGATCTTATCGTATCGGTTTTCGTTAATTGTTTTTTTGCTGAAAAGACCTGAAACAAAAATGAACAAAGGCATATGGAAAGAATAAATAAAAAAGTAAAGACCTTTCGTTCCCGAATACTGTTCTGCAATATGCCCGAAAACTACGAAAAATATCAGCAAAAATTTCAGTATATCCCACTTCTGGATTCGTTCTTTGACAGCAGACATACAGACACCTCCATTTTTATTTTTATTATAATGTACGACTATAAAAAATGCAATTAAAATATATTACGCTACGCTATATTCTTGACTTAATTTTTTGCCGATGATATAATTTTTGTATATGTTTACCTATGGTTAAAGAAGAGGTGATTTTATGAAATATCTTAATGCTTCACTTTCTCCCGAAGAGCGTGCAGAAGACCTGCTTTCAAGGATGACTCTTGAGGAAAAAGTGGCTCAGCTTGATATTTTCAGAGGCGTTGAATTTACAACAAAGCCTCATAAAATACATAATTGTTCGCTCGATGACGATGCAGAGCCTGACTACGAAAAGCTTGAAAAAATACTTGGTGACACGGGCATCGGTTTTATGCACGATGCTTATACCACACCGAAGGTTTTTAACAGATATCAGAAGTTTATAATGTCAAAAAGCCGTTTCGGAATTCCGTGTATTTTCACGGGTGAGGCTCTCCACGGAATCAGTTGGCCGGGAGCGATGGTTTTCCCGGTGCCTCTCTGCCTTGCTGCATCTTTTAACAGAGATATCGTTAACCGTACGGGTAAGGCGATCGGCGCAGAAACACGATCAATCGGTATTCACGAAATTCTCGCACCGAACCTTGATGTAGCTCGTGAGCCTCGATGGGGACGAGTGGAGGAAACCTTCGGTGAAGACACATATCTTTGTGCCGAAATGGGATATCAGATTATCACGGGTGAGCAGAAAAACGGTGACTTCAGGCGTGACGATGCCGTACTTACCGAACCGAAGCACTACTGTGTTCACGGTATCGCTGAAAACGGTATCAACTGTGCGAATGCGAGAGCAGGTAAGCGTGAGGTTGAGCAGTGTTATCTTCCCGTTTTTGAAAAGGCGATCGTTGAAGCAGGTGCAAATAACGTAATGGCTTGTTACAATGCAGTTGACGGTGAGGTTGTCATCAGCTCAAAGCATTATCTTACTGATATTCTTCGCGGAAGATACGGTATGAAGGGTTATGTACGTGCTGACTGGGGTGCGATCGAGCGACTTGTCAAAGCACACAGAACTGCGGCAAATCACGCAGATGCTATCCGTGACGTTTTCAATGCAGGTATGGATATGCAGGGCTGCAGCGACTATTCAAACGAATTCTGGCAGGGCACAATTATTGACCACGTTAAAAACGGCAGAATCACACTCGAAAAGGTTGATAAATCCGTTTACAGTGTCCTTCTTCTTAAATTTATGCTTGGTCTTTTCGAAAATCCGTTTGCTGATGAGGAAAAGTACAAGTCAGTAATCCGTTGCGATGAGCATAAAAAGTTAGCTTATGAATCAGCAAAGCAGGCGATGACACTCATCGAAAATAACGGAATCCTTCCCTTGAAGGATGTTAAGAAAATCGCACTTGTCGGCCCGTCATCGGCAAGACAGAGAATAGGCGGATATTCGTCGATTCCTCTCGGCTATGAAATCAAGTCCGTCTACGAAGAGCTTAAAGAAGCTCTCGGTGATGAGGTTGAAATTTATCAGAATTCAGGCTGTGGAATCCCGAAGGGCATTCAGGCAATCAAGGCAGAGGACGGTCAGCACCACCTCGTTGAAGTCTGCGACGAAGAGGACGAAAGCGGCTCAATCGAAGATGCTGTTGCTGCAGCGGAAAAGAGCGATGTAATAATCTTTGTCGGCGGTGACAACACGTTCACAAGCGGTGAGGGTCACGACCGTTCGGATTT